>NZ_JBDVOT010000075.1:0-10834 GCF_039968975.1 Maribacter sp.
AAACCTCCCCACTGAAATTCAACATTATATACTGGTCCGTTTACAAAATTAATAGTATAAACAGCTACATCACCATTATTAAAGTTCGTGTTTTGTGGTTGTACGTTTATATAATCACCTGTAATTGAACCGTTATTTTGACTACTTACTCCAGAAGCCCAAGTAGTGGTCCCTTGTAATTCAAAATTGAAATCAGCATTTACATCTTCAAAACCGTAAATATCATTAATTGTCCCAGAGCTGTTTGTAGTGGAAAATGTTTGCCCTAAATCTATAAAACTAGGAGAACAATTTAATTCATCGATATCTAAAATTCCATCATTATCATCATCAATATCGTCAAAATCACCAATACCATCATTATCAGTATCGTTCTGAACAATGATAGTTTCAGATAAATCGTCTGTATTTGTAATTGGATCTGCTAAATTATCTGCAACAGCAGAACCACTTATTGCATTTGTAATTGAAGTACCCTTAGTACCTAAATCTACAGTTACATTAATATCTATACTGGCAGAGCTACCATTTGCAAGATTGCCAACTGACCAAAGGCCTGTTGTATTATTGTAAGTGTTCACTGTTCCTCCAATAGGGTTTGAAGAACTATTAAAAGTTAACCCTGTTGGCAGTAAATCTGTAATTTCAACATTCGTTACATCTTCAGGACCATTATTAGTTACATTTAACTTAAATGTAATAACATCACCTTCTAATGGTGTACTATTATCTACAGTTTTTTTGGTAACTAAATCACTATCAACTGTAGAGCTAAAGCAGTAATCTAAAACGGGGAATACGCCACAATCTAAAGAAGTAAAGGTACCACTGTTAGTATCGCCATCACCAACATTTCCTTCTGACTTGTGACCACCAAAGCAAGGTCTATCTTCACCGAATTTTTTAACTAATATATAATGCCCTGAAATACCTATGTAACTTGCAAATTCAGTTCCCTGAACAAAACCATCTGGAACTCTTGGACTATTGTATTGAGCAGCTGAACCAGTAAGCATGCTTGTACTATTATCACCCCAAAAATATGGTGTGCCATCACTTGTAATTGCACCAGCAGCAGGATGCCCTGGGCTATTATCCGCAGCACTTAAAAAGTTCACATTTTCTAGATCACCTGTATTATCTGCATTTTGAACAATTACCCATGTCAATTGATCTGTAGTTGTACCAATACCAAGTTGCCCATCTTTGTTTTCGCCAAATGTGTAAATTTTATTATCAATTGGGTTAAGAGCATAATAAGACATCGTATCTCCTCCATCACCACTTGCCGTTACTGCTAATGAATTTGCTTGTCCTAAAAAAGGAGCAGTCATTTGTGTAGGTGTATTTCTAGAAGCAAATGCCGTTCCATCGCCTAAAGCAGTTAAATTTCCCCAAGTAAAATATTCCCCAGAAGAATTCATTGCAAATATGGCTTTCTCTGTAACTTTAATATTTGAAATATTAGAGATATTAGCTTTATGCCAATTTACATCTAAAGTAGTGGACCCATCACCAAATAACTCAAAGTCATCATCTGCCATAACATAAACATCACCACTATTTGTTAACAGCACAATTACACCTTTAGAGGCTGACATGTACTGAATATCCATTGGATCAACACCAATTGGCATTCCCGTAATAGGATTTCCAGTAGGAGCTGTAACTGTTAATAATTGAAATGCTTCACTAGAAGTAAGTGTACCGTCTACAACTGCATTCTCTTGTCCCCATACGTACATACCCGCTGTCGTAAGTATAAAATTTTGAGGATTAGCTCCACCTTGAGCATCATCACCTATAGTACCTAATAATGCAGTACCATCATAAGTGTATCCATTAGTAGGTACTATAGCTTGCGGATCACCTGTGGTACCTCCATTTGCTAGAGCATTATCTCCCCATATTACATAACCTGTTTCTGTACGTACCATTGTACTATGGTAACCTTCTATAAGAATTTCAGAATTATTTGTAAATGGTAAAGACGGACAATCTTGAGCCGCTACACCATTAAAGGATAAAACAAAAATAGATAGTGCAAAAATAGGTTTGTACTTGTAGGATTTAATATTGCTTTCAAATTCTACTTTAGAACCAAAAATAATCCGCAAAAAGTACTTGCAAAAAGAAAAAAATAAAATAAAGAATTTGTGTAAAAATCTCATAGAGGGAGTTATGATTTAGTGTTTTAATTTTACATCCTCATTTTTGTAGGAATAAAATTTTTTGTGTTAATAGTGTTGACAAATTTAAAAATGAGTTCTACCAATATTCAAAATTTGTTGTCAGCCTCTACATAAAGTGTTGTGAATGCGGGGTAAATGAGTATGATGGCATTATAAGATTATGCATTTCATCGATAAGGTCAATATATATAGGTGATTCAAAGAATATACACAAATTACTTTTCTGTATCATTTTACAGAAAATAACTATCTGAAAATCAGCACATAAACTATAATAATTACAAATAACAGCTATAAAACCACGTTAAAAAGTATAATTAACACTAGATACATTTTAGTGATATTTTGTAGGAATCATCAAACTATTATTTAAATACTCACATATTTTAATTTATTATAGTTGTGAAGATTAACTAACGAACCTTTTCTTTTAACTAAATATTTTGGAACTTTAGATTAGAAAAAATGGTATGAATACAACTGAAGATAAATTAAAAGAACGCGTAAAAGAACTTACCTGTCTTTATGAGGTTACCTCTATAATTGTAAATTCTGATTATGACCAATTAGATACCTCTTTAGAAGCTATTGCCTATTGCCTTAAAAGAGCTTGGCAATTTGAAAAAGTTACCGAAGTATTCCTTAGAGCAGAAGAATTTCAAGTACAGACCGATGATTATAAAACCGATATGGTCACTTTGGTATCTAAGATTAAAGTCTTTAATAAAGTAGAGGGCGAAGTACTTGTTGGATATCCTTCAAATACACATACCCTAAACGATTTTTTAGTTGAAGAACAAACACTTTTAAATAGCGTTGCATTAGCTGTTGGAAATCTTATTGAACGTAAACATATTAAAGATAGCGAAGCCATTACACGAAGACAGATAGAGCGTGCAGACCGTTTACATATTCTTGGCGAAATTACTGCTGGTATTGCACATGAATTAAACACACCGCTTGCCAATATTCTTGGATTTGCAGAACTATTGGCTGATAAGGTTACCGACACAGAAACCGTTAGAGATCTTGAAAAAATAATGGATAGTGCCATATTTAGTAGAGAAATTGTAAAGAAGCTAATGTTCTTCGCTTGTGAAATGCCACAAGAAATGAAAACGGTACAATTAATACCGATTATTAACAGCGTAACAAAACTACTTACACCTGCATTAAGAGATAAAAGAATAAATTTGATCACTACTTATGAAAATGAAGGTATTGAACTAAAGGCAGATACAGTTCAATTAACACAAGTGCTGTTCAACCTTATTATGAACGCGATCTATTACTCTCCTATTAAAGGAGATGTTACCGTAAAAATTACCGAAACTGACCGAGATATAGTTTTAGCAATTGCCGATCAAGGAGAAGGAATAACCGCAGAATTAGAGGATAAAGTATTTGAACCCTTTTTCACCACAAAGCCGATTGGCGAAGGTACGGGACTGGGGTTAAGCGTTGTTCACGGTATAATAACCAGCCATAAAGGCAGTTTAGAATATAAAAGGAATACCCCAAAAGGAGCTATATTTACGGTCCACTTTCCTAAATTGTAGCTATGGATTTACGCAAAGAAAACATTCTTATAGTCGATGATGACATAAACATTTTAGAGCTTTTACAGCGGCACTTGCAGTCCATGGACTATCATACTTATAAAGCCGTTTCTGTTAAAGAGGCGTTGTTCATACTAAAAGACACTTTCATTGATTTGCTGATTACAGATATACAAATGCCAGAAATTGATGGACTACAGTTATTGAAATTTGCCAATGAACATTATCCTGAGATTCCGAAATTGGTAGTTACAGGTTACCCTTCTTTAGAAGGAACATTAGAGGTCATAAAATCTGGGGCTATAGATTATTTGACCAAACCCTTTACCAAAGCAGAGTTAAAAGAAGCTATTGACAAAGCATTAACTCAAAATGCACGACGTAAAAAAGTAAAAAGCGTTCAATTGAAGTCTAGTAATAATATGTATTCAGATATGGTCGGCGCATCTGAGGCTTTTAAAAAAGTTACTAATGTTATTGATCGTGTAAAAGATAATAAAGCTACGGTAATAGTTACTGGTGAGAGTGGTACCGGAAAAGAGTTGGTTGCAAGGGCAATTCATTATTCCGGCAAATTTTCTAGAGAACCATTTATTGCAGTAAACTGTGCTGCAATTCCAGAAAATTTACAAGAAGCAGAGCTATTTGGTTACTTAAAAGGTGCATTTACCGGCGCTGTTGAAAATAGAGCTGGTTTCTTTCAAGCAGCTGAAGGAGGCACTTTATTTTTAGATGAGATCGGTACAGCCTCTTTAGCTGTGCAGACCAAATTATTACGCGCACTACAAGAGAAAGAAATTACCAGAATAGGTTCGCAAAAAGTTGAAAAAGTAGATATTAGAATTATTGCGGCCACCAATGCCAATTTACGAGAAGAGATAAAGAACAATAGGTTTAGGGAAGATTTGTATTATAGGTTAACGGTAGTAGAAATTAATGTTCCTCCCCTACGCGAACGTAAATCTGACATTAGCATTTTAACCGATAAATTTCTGCGTAAATACGGTATAGAATTTAAAGATCGCTTACTGGGTATTTCTCCAGAAGCATTACAAATACTTCAACGGTACAATTGGCCCGGAAATATTAGGGAATTGGAGAACATTATTCAGCGTGCCGTAATTATGGCAGATGGTAGTATTGAAATAAAGGATCTTCCCGATTTTTTAAAGTATCAAATAGATTTTCCAGAAAACGAATTACGCCCTCTACGTGCTATGGAAAAAGAATATATACAACGAGTTTTAGCTCATACCAAAGGCAATAAAACAAAAGCAGCTGAAATTCTTCAAATTGACCGCAAAACCTTGCGTGAAAAATTAAAATAATACCGGGTAATTCCTCCCCGAACGGGTAATTTCTCTCCGCTCTTCAAAATTAAAATAAAATATTTATTAAATGTAATTATTTGATTATCAGATAATTAAAATAATATTCTAATATTAACCTTATTGTAGGCACATCAATTGCTCTATAGACCACGAATAGTAAACTATTATAAAAAATTTGAAATAGTTAGTGGTTTATTTAAAAGGCAACAGATGAAATACGGTAGTCTAGTTTTTGAAGAAAGTGAATTCTTGATGATTAAAAAACATCTAGAAAACAATGTTACTATAGAAGACTATGCACATAAAAATGTATTAGAACTTCTTAATCAGCACATGGCTATCGCATTATGCTTAAATGCCGAAGATATTCCGTTCGATATTGTCACCATAAACTCAATCATTAAAGTTAATGGAGCCAATGGCATTAGCCAAACTTTACAAATTGTAGTTCCAAAAGATGCAGCTATAGACCAAAACAAGGTCTCTGTCATCAGCAGTTTGGGTGCATCTATTATTGGGCGTGCAGTAGGAGATAAAATCTCATACGGATTACCTGGAGACCTTATATCATTAACTATAACAAAAGTTAACCAACCAAATTCAGCCAACAAAAACACTACTGAAGGGCAAAAGACCAAAAAAGAAACAATTTATTAATTCTAAATCACTCAATTATGTTAAAATACGCAATTACCCTATTATTTTCAGTAAGTCTATTAAACGCACAAAATAATACCACTGTACAAACAGAGGTAAATGTTGGTGATGTTTTTGAAATTGGAAAACCTGAATCTAACAAATATAAACACATAGATTTTCCAAGAGAAAATTTCATTATTAAGCGCGGTGGCATAGCCAATTATAGGCGGGCGCATGGCGAAGAAGTTGTAGTAACAGCCGTTAAAGAACTAAAAGACGGTACTACACAAATTAAAATAAAGCGCAATGACGGTCGTCGTTTTTTCAATAGTCATACTGTAGTTACAGCAGATTATAAAGACGCTATTACATCTGGAGAATTACAAGCGCTATAATTTTTAGTTGGTTGATAATCCACTTGGTCTCTATAAATAAGTTGGCTGATTTATTAAGAATCAACCAAGTGGATTTCTTTATTAAAAATACTACAGTTTAATCTTAAAACAAAACCCATGTTTACAAAACTAAAAACATCGCAAAGATTACATGCTGGCTTTATATTGGCCATCGCATTCTTATTGGTGTTGGGTTCTAATAGATTATATCATAGGCATTTTTCCACCTTACAGAACACTGTAAACTCTGTATATGAAGACCGGGTTCAAGTTCAAGGTTACATATATCAATTAAACAATATTTTCCATTCAAAAAAACTGCGGTTTATTACTGAAGAGAATTTTACCCAAATAGCAACTGAAAATGAAAACGCAGAAAAATTACTTTCAGAATTTGCGCTAACAGAACTAACTACAAAAGAATACAATACTCTGAACGAATTAAGCTCACAATTTCAAAAGCTAAAAATATTTGAAGACAAGGCATTAGAATCTCAAGACAATCTTAGCAATGGGGTTACTATACTGTCATTACAAACACTAAAGAAAATAAATAAAAAACTAGATGTATTGGCTACAATACAACTAGAAGAAAGTAAGCAAATGACACAGCTATCTAACAAAGCTTTAGAGAGCAACTTACTCATGTCCAAACTATCACTTGGTTTTTTAATACTCATAGGTCTAGCTCTATTAGCATTAATATTTTATCCCTTAAAAACAAAACAACCCGTGCTAGATTAAAAAACAATTACATACATCTTAATATGAGCTCGATGAAAAATTATATGCGGAGCATATGCTCAACCTGTACCCATACTTCTTACTGTTCTATTACAAGAGATAAAAACAGTATTTACGCATGCAGCGAATATTTTCATTTTTTAGATTGCACCCACAAACCAATATTGATAATATCTAATGAAATGTTTAGCAATGAATTAAATATAAAATTAGTCTTAAACTAAATACAATGATAGCAAAAGTAGCCTCTAGAAAAATGCCTAAACAAGGCATGCTAGAAAATGTAATGCGACAATTTGATAATGCCGCAGACATTATTGATTTGAATTCCAATATTAGAAAAATATTGGAAGTAACCAATAATGAGATTGTTGTTCACTTTCCTGTTCGTATGGATAATGGTGAAGTAGAGATTTTTACCGGTTACCGTGTGCAACATAACAATGCACTGGGGCCATATAAAGGCGGCTTAAGGTATCACCCCACCGTTGATATCGATGCTGCAAAAGCATTGGCAATGTGGATGACCTGGAAAACCTCTTTGGCAGGTTTACCATATGGTGGTGCTAAGGGTGGAATTCAATTGGACCCTAACAAATATTCAAATTCAGAATTAGAGCGTATTACCAGAAGATTCACCTACGCGTTAGGAGTTAATATTGGTCCTGAATTAGATATTCCTGCGCCAGATGTAAATACAAATCCGCAGACCATGGCATGGATTCTTGACACCTATATGTCTACCAAATCTCCTGCAGAACGTTCTACAAACATGCATGTAGTTACCGGAAAGCCTATTGGTGCCGGTGGTTCTAAAGGTCGTGACAGAGCTACGGGATACGGAGTGTTTCTAACCATTAAATTTTGGGCAGAAAGCCATAATATAAATTTAAAGGACAAGAAATTTATAGTACAAGGTTTTGGTAATGTTGGGTATTGGGCTGCTTATTTTTTGGTCAACGAAGGCGCTATTTTAACAGCAGTGCAAGATGCAAGTACCAGCATTGTAAATGAAGAAGGTATAGATGTAGGTCAATTATTAGCATATTCACAAGCGAACAAGGGTAGTATTCTTGGTTATGCAGAAGCAAGAACCATAGAAAGCAAAGATTTCTTTTCGTTAGACTGTGATATCTGTATACCTGCAGCATTAGGCAACCAGATTACACCTAAAAATGCACATAACATAAAAGCATATTTAATTGCAGAAGGTGCCAACGGACCAACCGATGTAGATGCCGAAGAAATTCTATTGAAAAAAGGAATAGCTATCATACCAGATATTCTTTGCAACTCTGGCGGTGTTATAGGTAGCTACTTTGAATGGTTGCAGAACCGTAACGGTGAAATATGGTCCATAGAAGAAGTGATGGAAAAGCTGGAAAAGAAAATGAAAGAATCTTTTACAACAGTTCTAGAAACATCTAAAAATAGAAAAGTAGACATGCGTACCGCAGCATTTGTTATTGCCATTGAAAGATTAGAAGAGGCATATGTACAACGTGGTATTTTTCCATGATCAATAAAACAGTAAATAAACAATGATGTTGATTTTAAGAAGTATGTAGTTAATACTGCCACAATGGGCGTGGTCGGAATTATTTGAAATAAGCTAGCCAATGTTCTCGGCTGCGCTTAAAATGGCAATGAGCAATACTTTTAAAATTATACACAAAAAAATAAGAAAATGAAGTATGGCAATCTGGTAGTAGAAAAAAAAGAATACGTGGTACTTAAAAGGTTTATGAACCTATCTGGTTATTACAAAGATGATACGCTGCGTAAATCTGTACAAAAATTGGTTGGTGAGTTAGAGACTGCTGTCGTTCTTGATGCATCAGATATGTACGAAGATGTTATTAGGTTCAATACAACCGTAACCATAGTATCTGAAAACGGATGGCAAAAAAAGTTTAAGCTGGTAATGCCAACTGACAGTGATATAAAAAATAATAAAATTTCTATACTCACCCCAATGGGTGCGGCAGTTATAGGGTACAGTGAAGGAGATTCCATTATTTGGGAATTTCCATCCGGAGAACAAAAACTAACTATAGAAAAAGTAAAACAAGAAAATCAGCATATGAATATAAATATGGTATTATGATAACATCAAAACATTTTTATCCGCATGAGTCTGACAAAAGAATAATGGTGAAGAAGGATAAACTAGAAAATAACAATTGGACAGATGAACTAGAGTTTCTAAATAAGGAAATCGAATTCTATTTGGACATTGAAGATACAATCATACAAAGCTCAAAATTATACCAAGAGCTACACCGCATTCGCAGGGAAAATGCCCTAATGCTGGCAGCATTATACAAATATAATAATGCTGTTGGTAAAGCAATTGAATGTGATACTACCGCCTGCGATGCCTATTATCTTAATCACCACGAAAAGAAAAGAGATGGCTATTTAATGTTGATTCAAAATTATAGAGATTTAAAACTAAAAGTATTGTCACAAATATTAATACATGCAAAAAGTTAAGTGAAATAGAAATTACCATTACAATCCAAAACCGACCAAACTTCTAAAATATACCGTCATGGAAAATAGAATATTATTACCAACAGATTTTTCAAAGAATTCATGGAGTGCTATACGATACGCTATTAAATTATTTGAAAACAAAAAATGTTCATTCTACATTTTGCACACCTATTCTAAAGAAACCCACGGTTTGGACAGCTTAACATTATTAGACCCAGATGAAGTTTTTAACAAAATGTCTGAATTAAAATCAAGACAAGGTTTAGGAGACATACTGGTACGCTTATTAAAATTACGCAATAAAAATCATCAATTCCATGTAGTTTCAGAATCTACTCTTCTATTAGATGCTGTTAAAAACCTGAACAATGAACTTCGTTTTAAAATGATCGTTATGGGTGCCAAGGGTATGACGAACAAGAAAGGAGAAACGTATGGTAAACAAACCTTAGGCATATTAAAGCAGATAAGAAAATGTCCGGTTTTGATAGTACCAACCAAAGTAGATTTTAATCACCCAAAAGAAATTGTGTTAAGTACTAATTTCAATACCAAGATTGAAGCTTCTGAAATAAAATACCTGGTAGATATTGCCAAATTAAGTAATGCCAGTATACAGGTACTAAGTCTTGCAGCCCCCTATAAATTGAGCTTTAATCAGAAAAGAAACAAAGTTTTCATTCGCAGCCAGCTTAAAGATGTAGCTCACAAATTTAATTCATTACGAAATGTAAATATGGCAATTGCCCTAAGTTGTTTTGTAGAGATTAGAGAATCTAATATGATCAGTTATGTGGCTAAAAAACCATCATTTTGGCAACGCCTTGGTTTTGGCAAAATATCATTACGCAAGTTGGGTCACTTTACCAACGTACCCGTATTGGCGCTACGTGCCAATTAGGCTTTTTAACGCCATATTCGTCGTTTCTGTTTGTTGCAAATTGTACCTTTGTATTGTTAAAATGAATAGGACAAATGGACGATGATTTTCACAGAATACTGTATAACTACCTTTTAGAAACCGGACTAAGCGAAAAAGGCGCAGCGTATCTAAACCTTGCTATTTTAATAGTCATTGCTTTAGTTTTGGCATATTTCTTAGATCTTATCATATGGAAAGTATTACGGTCAGTCTCATTAAGACTTGCCCGAAAATCTAAAACTAATTTTGATAATTTTTTAGTAGCCAATAGAGTACCAAGATATATTGCACATATTATACCCTTAACCATTTTGGTAAAACTTGTACCCTTTGGTTTTATAGGTCTAGACTATGCAGAAAAAATAGCTTTAAAATTTTTAAATGTACTGTTTGTAATCCTCACGCTCTACGTAGTTAAAAGTGTATTTACAAGTATCAATGATTATTTAAAGACCAAGCAAAGGTTTAGAGATAAACCAATGGGCAGTTACATACAAGTCTTTATGATATTTGCCTGGGTGGTAGGTATTTTTACCATTTTTGCCATCATTAC
>NZ_JBDVOT010000076.1:0-35246 GCF_039968975.1 Maribacter sp.
ATTATAGCCGTAAAAGGTAATCCTGTTGCCGATATTTCTTCTATGAAAAATGTATCTTTTGTAATGAAAGATGGGGTTATTTATAAGAAGTAGTTGTTGGTTGTCACTTCGCTTTCGCTTAGTAACTTTAACGTATTGTCGTCCTAAGCTTAGTTGAAGGGATTGGAACACGCTGATTACAGCTACTTTCAATTACTAAAAAACACTATAATTAATACTAACTAGTTTCTTTTCAATACTCAAAAACAATTACATCTTCACCAATTCCACTCGTCTGTTCTTAGCTTTATTTTCATCGGTATCATTGGCTACCAATGGTTTTTCAGAACCAAAACCTGAAGCCTTTAACCGTTTTATATTAATACCTTTTCCTGCTAAAGCATACATCACCGTATTAGCACGATCTATTGATAATTGCTTATTTCTATCATCTGTACCAGTGTTATCCGTATGCCCTTCTATAGATAATTTTAATTCTGGGTTGGTGTCTAATAATATGAATATCTGATCTACAATTTCTAACGCATCTGTTTTTAGGGTTGCCTTATCAGTATCAAAATTTATATTTAAAATAGCTTTACCATTGTTATCAATATCATCTTTCATTTCAGATGCCGTAGGTGCTTTTATGGTCTGTACAAAGTCTTCTAATTCAACAACGCCTGCCTCTGCCCCATATGTGTTAGACCAAACCTGAAACATTATTTTACCACTTTTATGATTCAATGCATAATGCCTAATTGGATCACTATTATAGGCTCGACCAACTATATAGTCGTTCTGTGCCATTGGGTCTATTTTGTCAAGAGCATACATTTTTTTTCTAGGTACACTTCCTTTAAATATCAATTCTGCACCTATACTTTCTAAATAACCATCTACACTCTTGTCAAATAGCAATTTGTTAAAAGCTTTTCCTTTTTTTGTCATACCATAAAGCATTTTTGCCATTTTGCCATCCGCATTGTAAAATGCTTCACCAGTATACATCATTAACCTACCGAAATCAGAAAACTTGGTTAAACCGTCTTTTGCCGGTTTTCCTTGTTTTGTTTTTACAAAGAATCCTTCAGGTGGAGCTAAATATGGAAACTCTCCTATATGCACTGACGATAAAGGTATTTCAGTCCAATCGAAATTATCGGTAAATAATTCGTCTTTTGGTTTTTCAACCACCGGCTCTTTCTCCTTCTTTACAGCCGTTTCACTTTCTGTACTCGGTTTAGAGTTATCATCAGTTTCAAGCTGATTTTTAGTATCATTTTTACAGGAAATTATACTTATTAAGCAAACAAACAAAAAGGCAAGCTTTCTCATAATCCTTTATAATTATTGGTATTCAAAAATAAATAATTTAAGGAAAATTTGGCTAATACATTAAAATTTAACCAGATACTACTTTATACTCGCCGTTTCCTTCTTAATTCTCAAAGCGGTTGAAATTATAAATACAATGAAACATGTTTCAATAATACGCTGTAAAATGCCTCTGTAACCTGAATCTGGATCGGAGAACAGAGAGAATATAAAAATGCCACTAATTATACCGGTAATTACCGCTATTTGAGACAAGCGATTATAATTCTCCATTTTCTTTAATCCAAGTCCTATCCCTATTAAGCAAATTGGAAAGAATATATAGGTCAAAGAGGCCATTGCATTATGAATTAATTGAGACAAACTAGAATTCATGATATTCGTTGGGCATCCGGCATCACACGGAAACAATCCTACTAGTATAGTTCCCAATCCGTAGAACAATGCCAACCCAAGAAAACCTATTAACACCAATTTTGAACTTGGCAAATATTTAGGTGCGCTAAAGCAGAAAATAGTAATAAGTATTCCGCTAGGTACATAGCCCATGTACTGTAAATACCTTCCGTAAGCCGTATTTATAGCAAAAGATTCACTGATGTACTGACTTACCACACTGTAATCTTCAATTAATAATGGACCAACAATGGCGGAAATTGTAAATAAACTAATTCCTATAATTCCAATATATGCTATTAACTTATTGCTCATTTCTATAATATCTAAATTGTTGACTCTGTTTTAAGACGCCATCATAAAGTTAATGTTACAACAAACAGTAATTATATTTTCTCCTTTTCCTCCCACTCTCTTCGTAAATCTGTTGAAAGAATACTGGTACCGTCATGTTTCCAACCGGGTGGTTTTATCAAATACTTAAACCGATTTATAAATGAAGTTTTAGAGGTAAAAAAATCGCTTAACATTTTATACCACTCCGCAAAAGCAATTTTAATAGGATTGTAGGTATTTATATTTGTAACCAAACCATATACCGGTTTCTCCACCTCTGGCTCAAAAGTGCCAAATATCCTATCCCAAATTATAAAAATACCCGCATGGTTTCTATCCAAGTACTGCGGGTTGGTAGCATGGTGTACCCTATGATGACTGGGGGTATTAAAAACAGCCTCAAACCACTTGGGCAGTTTGGTAATATATTCTGTATGAATCCAATATTGATAAATAAGACTGATAGACATCTGAACCAAAATCATTACAGGATGAAAACCGATAAGTACTAA
This sequence comes from Maribacter sp., assembly GCF_039968975.1. GTDB lineage: Bacteria > Bacteroidota > Bacteroidia > Flavobacteriales > Flavobacteriaceae > Maribacter. The sequence goes on from NZ_JBDVOT010000076.1 coordinate 2,562, forward strand.
TGGAGTCCAAAAAATGAACGTATAAAATCCGCCAGACCACGACTGCCGTAATGCAGTGCTTAGATTGTAGTTTTTTGAAGAATGATGCACTACGTGACTTGCCCAAAAAAACCGACTAACATGACTGGTTCTATGAAACCAATAATAGCATAAATCTTCCGCAAAAAGTAAAATTAACCAAGACCACCATGCAAACGGAATTTCAAATAGATGATAGAAATTATACAGCAGGTAAAAGAACCCTAAAGAAATGCCTTTAGTAACCAGGCCTATTGCCACATTACCCAAACCCATTACAATAGAAGTACCGGCATCTTTAAACTCATAGTCATGTAATTTTACCTTTACAGATAGAATGACTTCAAGGATTACGGTCACCGTAAAAAACGGAATTGCGTAGTGTATTAAATTAGGGATTTCAGGAATTTGCATACTAATATAATGTCATATTAACCTCCCTAATTTACGAATCTAATTTGTGAACTACAATTACTTTAAAAGTCAACAATTATCATTCATAAAATTTAATAATAGTATAAGTAAAACGTATGGCTTATGTAACTTTTGTTACCCTTAAACAAGGGCTTTATACCTAATTTTACAGTAAGAAATTAAAACAACAGAATTATGGAAACCTTAAATAAAAACGTAGGATTAGAGCAAGATTATAAAGTAGCTATGAGTGACAAATTGAACACTCTTTTAGCCGATTATCAAATTCATTATATGAACTTGAGAGGAATGCATTGGAACGTAAAAGGAAGTAATTTTTTTCTTTTACATGAAAAGTTCGAAGAATTATACACAGGAGCAACAGAAACCGTTGATGAAATTGCTGAACGTATTTTAACTTTAGACCAGCAACCCCTACATACCTTTGAAGATTACTTAGAAAATAAAACGATCAGAATTATCAAAGAAGTAGCTGACGGAGCTACAGGAATATCATTATTAATCGATAATTTGAACGAATTATTGATACAAGAACGAGAAATTTTAGAATTTTCTTCTGATAACAATGATGAAGGCACTGCAACTTTAGTAAGTGATTTGATATCTGGACAAGAAAAATTAATTTGGATGTTAAAGTCTACTTTACGTTAGTATATCTTTTTAGCAAAATTAAAGGGTGAAAATCTAAGTTGATTTTCACCCTTTTTTATGATTTTATCTGAGCTTTAAAAAATACTACATTGTTCTTTTTATAGAACGTTTTTCAATTTCTAATGCACGCTTATAAAAGTCACGAAATTGCACTGTATCATATTTAGCACGCATTGCAGATAACACATCAGACAGGCTAAGACTACACCAATCCCATAACATAGTATCAAAATTATAGGCATACATTTGCTCACCTACTTCTTTACGTATTGCATTTACCTCTATACTGGTAAAACCGTTTTCTACAAGCCTTTGTAAACAGCGCTCTTCATTTTCTTTAGTGAATTCAGTGTCTAAATACGGTTCTAAAATCCAATCCCAATTCCAGCTTTGTGGAATAAGCGGAATGTTATTTCTTTCTGCAAAATTTTCCAATGCTTCTTTTTGCTCTGAAGAAACAAATACAATATCATGCTTTACATGTACTTTACAAACTCCAAATTCCAACGCCATACAATCAATATCCTCTGCCAATATTGTTGATTCTGAGTATACTATAGAAGGTTCTAACGGGTAATCAGTAATTACTATCTCGTTCTGTCGAATTTCAGATGTACCTATACCACATAATAGTTTTTTAAAATTGAGTACATTTTTAGACATACTAAAACCAGTTAAGGGTTTCGATTTTTTAAAATTGAATATGTTTTTAAAGTAATTAATCATTTATAGTGATTAAACTGAAAAATAAGAAATTACTGTTGTTGCTGTTGTTGTTGCATTTCTATTGGTTCTAATAAATCCCACATGTTCCCATATAGATCTTTAAATACAGCGACCATGCCATATGGCATTTTTTCTGGAGAACGAACAAACTTAATTTTACGCTCCATCATTTTGTAGTAATCACGCCAAAAATCATCTGTATATAAAAATAAGAATACACGACCACCCGTTTGGTTACCTACACTTGCCCGTTGCTTTTCATCATCTGCTTTTGCCAATACCAAAGAACATTCTTTTGATCCTGGTGGTGCAACAATTACCCAACGTTTACCATCACCCAAGTCGGTATCTTCTAGGAGTAGAAAATCTAATTTCTTTGTATAAAATTCGATGGCTTTATCGTAATCATCTACAACTAATGCTATACGTGCTATGGTCTGTTTCAAAATATACTATTTTAAATAATATTAAAAATACCGTTTATAAATTGTTTATAGAGGTCAAAACACTCCTTTATAATATTATACAACAGGAACATTTAACATTACGATATTCTTAATAAATCAGTTGATTCCTATAATTAATTTAATTAACATTGTTATTTAACATAATTTTAATAAATAATCGGCAACACAACTTTACTTTTAGCGAGAATAATTCAACATCTTCTTTAATTTACAATTTTAAAAATTGAAATTTTTTCAAACATATCTTATAAGCATCATTCTATTACTTGTCTTTACCTTGGGAATAACGCACAAGTTATTGTCGCAATATTCTGATAAGGTAATTATAGTTTTTGATACGGAACAACAAGATAACCAAGATGAATCTGATCTTGATGAAGAAATTTTAGATATTCATATTCCCCCATTAGAAAAAAAATTATTAAATTCTTTTTTTAGACCTAATAATTTAATAATCAATACAAAACAAAACTTAGCGTTTAAGATTATTGAAATTTTCCAATTCACTCCTCCGCCTGAATATATAGGTTAATAATTTATTTTTCACTTACTCTATACAACAAATCAAGAGTAAGTAATTCACCTTAATTATTAAAATATGGGTTCCATAAAGGTATTTACGCCTTTATGTGATCATATCTCATATATTCAAATTTAAAATTTTCATGAATTTATTAAAACATTGGAAAAAAGACTTACCTGCAAGTCTTGTTGTATTCTTTGTCGCATTGCCATTATGCTTAGGTGTAGCTTTAGCAAGTGGAGCACCGCCATTTGCGGGATTAATAGCTGGTTTAATTGGTGGGGTTTTAGTTGGTTATTTTTCTGGTTCCTCTATTGGTGTAAGTGGTCCGGCTGCTGGTTTAGTCGTTATCGTATATAATGCTATCGCAGATTTAGGAAGCTATGAACTTTTTCTAACCGCTGTCATTTTAGCTGGTGTAATTCAAATTTTACTGGGTATATTTCGAGCGGGAGTTATTGGCTATTACTTTCCTTCTGCAGTGATTAAAGGTATGTTATGCGCCATAGGAATCATGATTTTCGTTCAGCAAATTCCTTTAGCATTTGGCTTTAGCGGTGATGTCAATACTGACAGAATTGATTTAAGTGGTTTACATGACCAAATTACCCCTGGAGCAATATTAATTACTATAATTTCACTAAGTATATTATTGATTTGGGATGGTATACTAGCAAAAAAAAGTAGAGTTTTTAAGCTAGTTCCCGCACCATTAATAGCTGTGATTGTAGGTATATTAATCTACATCACTTTCGGAAAATCTGGTTTTCTTGAGCTTCACGAGAGTCAACTTGTAAGCGTACCTATACCTAAAGATGTAGCATCTTTTATGGGACAATTTACATTACCGGATTTTTCTGCATTAACAGACAAAAAAGTCTATATAATTGCATTTACCATTGCTATTGTGGCAAGTTTGGAGACTTTATTGAGTGTAGAGGCTTCAGATAAACTTGACCCCTTAAAAAGACAAACACCTACTAATAGAGAGTTGATAGCCCAAGGCATTGGTAATAGTATTTCTGGTTTAATTGGTGGTATACCTATTACACAAGTTGTAGTGCGTAGTTCTGCCAATGTAATGAGCGGAGCCGTTACCAAACTTTCTGCAATATTACATGGTATTTTGATTCTTATAAGTGTAATTGCCATCCCCACCTTATTAAACCTAATTCCGCAGGCTGTATTAGCCAGCGTACTTTTAGTTATTGGCTATAAGCTTGCCAGTCCTAAATCTTTTGTTCAAATGTATAAATTAGGCAGGGCTCAATTTATACCATTCATAATAACTGTAATCGGTATAGTAACTACAGATTTATTAAAAGGTATTTTAATAGGGCTTACCGTAGGTTTAATTGTTGTTCTCTTAAAGTCTTATTACAACTCTCATCAATTACTTGTAAAGGAGAACAATGGTAAAAAGAATATATTTCATGTAAATTTTGCAGAAGAAGTCACCTTTATTAACAAGGGTCCGATTATTAAAGAATTAGATGCCTTAGAAAGCAATTGCTTTTTAGAATTAGACTTTAGAAAAACCAAAGTTTTAGACTATGATATTCTCGAATATTTAGATGAATTTTCTATTAAGGCAAAGAATAATAACATCAATATTAAAATGATTGCAGAAAATGAAACTTTAGATAATCCAGAAAGTTTTAGAAAATATTTCGGACATCAAGTATTCCATTTAGAGCACTAATAACATATAAAAGCATATGAAATCAGATTTTTATAAAAGCTTGATTGATAATAATAAAAAATGGGTTGCTTCTAAATTAGATGGCGACCCAGAATATTTCAAGAAGTTAGAGAAAGGTCAACAACCACCATTATTATGGATTGGTTGCTCTGACAGTCGTGTACCTGCAAACGAAATAATTGGCGGTAAGCCCGGTGAGGTTTTTGTACATAGAAACATAGCCAATATGGTGGTACATTCAGACATGAATATGCTTAGTGTTTTAGATTATGCCGTTAATGTGCTGAAAATAAAACATATTATCGTTTGTGGTCATTACGGTTGCGGTGGAGTAAAAGCTGCCATGGGAAGTAAATCTTATGGTCTTGCCGATAATTGGATTAGACACATTAGAGATGTCTACAGACAACACCAAATTGAACTTAGGGACATATCTGAAGAAAAGGTTTTTGACCGTTTCGTTGAATTTAATGCTATGGAACAGGTCTATAATCTCGCAAAAACTTCTATTGTACAAAATGCATGGGAAAGAGGCCAAGAACTTTATCTACACGGTTGGGTTTATGGTGTAGGCACGGGCATTGTAAAAGACTTAGAAGTCAATTTTAACTGCAATTCTCAATTGGAAGAATTTTATAGACTGGGCATTATTTAAAAAAATAGCAATGATAACTCTTAATAAGAACACGACGCCAAGAAGACAAAATTTTTATTCGTTTTTGCGTGCTATGGTAATTTCTTAGGAAACTTTTCAAAATAAAAATCGGTTTGATTATCGTTTAGAAACAGAGAACCAATTGGTCTAACCGTCTGGTTATTATTTGAATCTACAGATGCAACGGAAATATGGAAATTAGAATTAAAGCTCTTATTGAAATGTGCTCTGATTTTATTCCAGTCTTGAGTGATGTTCATTTTAAATTAATTAAAGATAAACCGTCTGGGTTTGAAACAACTTATTTTCTATTCATAATAGCAATAAAAACGTTTTTCTTCTTAGAAGATATTTATTAAAAATATCAATTCAAACCAATTACATCTTTACGCACTTTTTTTCTCCATTTATCTTTATATTTCAAATCCAGAAACATAAATGCACGTCTATTATACTTTTCTATGCATTCATAAACTTCCGAAGGTTCACAACCAAAATCAAAATATTTTAATTTGTATTTTTTTTCGAATCTATTATCAGATTTCGAATTTGCTACAGGAGCTATACTGCCAATAATATAGAGTTTAATTTCTGTTTTTCTCCAATCCTGCATAACGCTATCTAGGTTACAAGTTACTGAAATAATTATAGATTTAGGTTTGCTCCTTTTAGTCCATTCAGATAAATATTTATAATTAAGCGTACCGTAAAAACCCGCTGAAATTTCTAAATCATACGTTTCCCTTTTCTTACTTGGGACTAGTTTAAAAAAGCCAGTGCTATCTGCCATTGTTCCATTACTTGAACTTTTTTCTATAATATAAATTGCCCCTTCCGGTGCAGATTTAGTAACGGAAGAAATTACTCGACCATGTATAGTATCTTCTACTTGCGAAACAGAAATATTTGAGAAGAAAATTGTAATAATTAATAATAGTTTAAATTTCATTTTTCATTCTTAAACAATTTTACAAATAATTCATATCAATATACATCCAAGAATACATCAACAATTTTAATCCTATAACTACAACAAAGGAAGCCAACAAACTGAACCAAAACTTCTTTCTATGGTGTTTATATTTCCGATTTATATAATACACCTGTACAGGAATAAATAATAATAACCCTATGATTACCATACCTATGGACCAATAAAAATAGAACACCATCACTACACCTTCCAGAACATTAAAAATTGCACTAAAAGCTTCTAAAATATCATCTATGGAATTTAACCCACTGTTGCTACTATAACTTGAATCTCCACCTTCAAAGAGAATACTTACTTCAATGAAAAATAGAACTGCATTAAACAGTAGGTAAAGCACTAACCAAGCTATTTTTTTTAGTATGATTTTTAGATTCATTTTTAAATTGATGTGATAGCTTCCGTTATAGTTATTCCTTCAATTAATTTACTTTAATCATAATTGTTTAGAGTACATCTGTTCTATCCATTTCTACTTTATTTTTATCTGTATTATTATCTGCCAATTTCATAAAAAACAACACCGTCAGAAAAGTAGAAATTCCGATACCAATCCAATTGGAAATTACAATATCTAAACCCAAACCAACATTAGGGTCATAAAAAATATAGGAACCAACCACGGAGGTAATGAAAAATGCCGGCACTAATGCAATGATATAATGTGTTTTCTTTTGATATAAATATACAGCTCCAATCCAAAGGGCTATGCTGGCTGTTACTTGGTTTGCCCAAGAAAAATACCTCCACAGCAGTTGAAAGTCCATATTTGTCAATATAAACGAAACGATAAATAGCGGAATAGCCACCATAAACCGATTCTTTAATACTTTCTGATCTATGTTTAAATAGTCGGCAATAATCATACGTGCAGCTCTAAAAGAAGTGTCTCCTGATGTAATTGGCAACACAATGACTCCAAGTACCGCAATGGTACCACCAATGGCTCCTAACGAGGCTATGGCAATTTTATTTACAACGGCTGTAGGCCCTCCATTTTGTAAAAGCTCATTTAAGGTATCTCCATCTAAAATACTCATTGATGCCGCTGCCCATACCATGGCAATAGCAGCTTCAAGTATCATCATACCATAAAATACTTTTCTGCCGTCTTTTTCATTATTGATAGTTCTAGAAATTATGGGCGATTGCGTGGCATGAAATCCTGATAAAGCACCACATGAGATGGTCAAGAAAATTACCGGGTAATACGGTATACCTTGCGGATGCATATTCTGAAACGTAAGTTCAGGAATAGGATTTCCAATGACGAACATACCTATGCAAATACCAATTGCACTCAGTATAAGTAACAAACCCAGCACGGGATAAATTTTACCGATGATTTTATCTATGGGTAATAACGTAGCCACAATATAATAGAAGAATATGCCGAAAAGTACTATGGTCAGGTAGCTAGTTTCTGTACCAATGATATCATTTATCATGTTGGCGGGCGCAGTGACAAAAACAGTACCTACCAAGATTAAAAGTAATAAGGCAAAGAAATTTACAACGTGACTGAATGATTTGCCTAAAAACCGAGATGCTAATGCCGGTAAGTGTGCTCCGCCAAAACGTAAAGAAATCATACCGGTTAAATAATCATGAACAGCACCTGCAAAAATAGATCCAACTACAATCCATATAAATGCAATCGGTCCATATAAGGCGCCCAATATGGGTCCAAAAATAGGACCTACACCTGCAATATTCAGAATTTGTATAAATGCATTTCTGTTACTATTCATAGGTACAAAGTCCACTCCATCTTTCATAGTATGTGCGGGAGTTTCCTCTGTTTCATTGGGCTTAAACGTTTTATCTACAAACTTACCGTAGATGATATAACCCAATACCAATAAAATCATGGAGGTAATAAATGTAATCATGAGGGAGTTTTAGGTGATGGCTTGAGTTAACTTTTAGAGCGTAATAATAGTAAAAAGTGTTATCTATATAAAATAGTAGGAAGTCTAATTCTATTTTTTTAATCAATCAATTAGAACAATTCCTTTAAGAAATATTAATCTCCTTACCGGTCAAGATAAGTACTGTGAAATAAGAATAGATGCATATTCAATTTCCTCCCCTGTAAAAGGATGGACCAAATACACCGTTTTGAGCAACTACTAATGGAGCCATTGAATTACCAAACCTAAAAACAGGATTTAACCAATCTATATTTCCATTATTGGCGTTCAATGCCATTAATCCTGAATTGTTTTCAGTTTCATCTGTATAATTAATGGCATGCCCATGATAAAACAACTGTCCATTAGCGTAAACAGGACTGTTATCCACAGAGATATCATCCCTAAACCAAAGTTGTTCTCCATTACTCAAAGAAACTGCATAAGGTCTTAAATCATAAAAGGATAAACTACTACCTTGATCATAAAGCCCATAAACCACATTCTCCACAATTAATGGTGACCATAGAGCGTCAAAACCGGTTTTAATTTCCCATTGCAATTCACCGGTCTGTGAATCAAGACAGAAAAGCGAAGAATAAACCGTATCTCTAATTGGCTCCCCTTGTACCACCAACCTATTGTTTAAAATATCTATATCGCCTAGTTTTTCAGCTTCAAAAATCCATATAACTTCTAAACTTTGTAAGTCTATAGCATAAAGATTTTTAGCTGATATATAAAGAATATCATTTACTATTAACGGTTCATTGATAACTTCTATATTTTCTGGAAATTCAATTTTTTGTAATAATTGCCCAGTTTCTTTATCTAAAATATGCAGATAGGTAGGGAAATACCCTAAAAAGCTTTCTTCTGACATTACAAATACCCTATCATCATGAACCACAGGTGTTCTATTCTCGTTTAAACCATCATCTAAATCCCCATTTGGGTCCGTTGAATAATACCATAAAAGTTCTCCAGTATTTTGATCTAAAGCTACTACAATACCATAAGTACCAGATGCATAACATATGCCATCTACACAGGCAGGTGGCGTTATCCCGTAACTACTCGTATCATAATTTAGCATGGGAGTACTCCATAGTAGATTTTTGTTGGCAAGATTTATAGCGTTTACAGCATTATCATCGGTAGTAACAAATAAGTTGCCGTCATCATAATCTGCTAGTATTTCTATATCTGTTAAATCGGAAAACGTATATACAAGAGTTTCTTTTCCAGTTTTAGCATCTACGGTGAACAGACTCTCATAAGATGCGGTAACTACAAAATCATTATTTTCTGGCTTACCGGAAACTATGAGATTATCGTTGTCTATTTGTTCAGTATCATCAGCTTCTAAGATATCGACATTATTTTCTTCTGAACATGAAATGCATACAGTTATTAAAAGTAATAAGTTTAAAATCTTTATACTATACGGTGATGACAAAATTAAAATCTTCATTATAACAACGTTTTTACAAATTAACTAAAAGAAATAAAATGCTTAAAACTAAGTGTATCCTAAATTTCATTCTTTTTTAAATGTAATAAAATTCTTAAGCCAAGCGAGGTTAGGAACTTAATAAATCTGTAATTATAACTGTACATAGCATTTAAGCTCATAAATTATTTTACACTAGCTTTTTATTCATCAAGTATAAAACACGTCCTAAATATAATAAAAATGGAACCCCAAAAATTAGTGGTAATAAAGTTAACATAGTATCATTGCTATTTTCTATTATAATTAGAAAAAATGAAATTAGTAAGGCTATAAGACCGATTACCACAATACTATTTTTAGTATTTAAGTCTTTAACAAAAAATGAAATAATTAAAAGCAATTTTCCCGTAAGTGAAATAATACCAGCAACTATAAAGAATTCTTCCAAATCGTTTTGAAATATCATAGGAACACATAAAATATCCAATAAAATCATTAACCCGAAACCATGTCCTGAAGGAATTCCAAATAATATCAATGAATGGAGTATTAATACAATAATTATAGACTTCTTCATCATTTTTTGCAATTGTCTAAAACGAGTGAGCTTAGCCTAGTATAATAGCTAATAAAACTTTTGTTTACCCAAGAAAATTTGCTTCAGGTATAAGTTTTAGCTTACAGGTTTTAATCGGTTAAATTTGGGCTCTTGAACAATGTCAGTCTTCCAAATATCAAGTTCATAATAGTCTTCGCCTTCAAGCCCATCCTCTGAACGTTTATCTAAATTGGAATAATATACTCTTACTCTATAGATACCATTGTCTATTACAATTCGTTTTGCATCAGGAAAATATTCTGTACATCCAATTACCACCAACTTTCCAGATATTATAGATAAATCAGCTTCATTAATTTGAAAAACTTGTTTTAAGTTTTCTTTAAATCTTGGTTCAGATTCATATATTTTAAGAGTAACTGGGACGTCCATATTTCGAACAGTTCCAATTCCGATTCCGTCACTAGTATACGCAAGAAAATTATCTACTGAAAATTGGTCCCATGCATTTCCAAAATTGGGGTTCATATTCTCATCATGAAGATGAAATTGAAAATAATCTGCAAAAATCTCCAACTGATATTCTTTCATTTCAACTTATATACATTTGGATTATGTTTCTCCATATACAATTTTGGATTTGGTAATTCTGTAAAACCAAACTTTTTATAAAGCCATTCTGCTGTATCAGTTAGTAAAATCCAGCGTCTTAATCCTTGTAGATTTGGATGCTCCATTATTTCATCTATAAGCCATTTACTCAATCTCTGTCCCCTATATTCTTCCAAAATATACACATCTCCTAAGTACGCTATTGTTGAGTAGTCTGAAATTATTCTAGCAAAACCAATTTGCTTGCTTTTATGATAAAGCCCAAAAGTCAATGAATTATCAATTGATGTTTTCAAAGTATGAATAGGTATTCCGTTCGCCCAATCGGTTTCATTTGAAAGAAATTGGTGAATGCTTAGAATATCTAGCTTATCCTTATCAGTTGAAATGGTATATTCATTTCTATGAACTTCTTTTATTGTCATTGCTGTTTTTATAATTAAGACGTAAGGCTTTAAAACGCACAGTTAGAAAGAGTTTTAGAATTTACTTTTTACCACGTGCTCATCGACATTTTTTTGTTTTGTTATTCAGTTTTACCTTCCTCCTATTTTCTCTCCTTCTCTAGCATTGAGTTTAATTTCACTTAAATAACTTAAGGTTTTACCTTTAGAATCTACATTTCCTACAAAGCCAAATTCAGGTGAATAAAACAAAAAATATTCTTGATTTTTTTTCTTATCCCTATTCGTTAATTGTTTACAATGTACTTTGATACAATTGATATATTTTTTTGCTGGAGTTTTAAATTTTTGTCTATCTGATATTATTTCATAACTCCAACTTTGGTCATTTTCCATCCAACTATCACCTACTTTGGGATTAGTAGGTAAAACTATAGATTCTTCAAACGTATATCTATTGATATGGTAGTAATAATCCGTACCTTTTCTATAATACGTTGTATCAATATCTCCCCACCCATATTTTCTATATTTTATAAAGTATTCGTGTTCATTTATAACTTCCTTATTATTATCAAAAGACTCGAAATAAAAACTTTCTCCATATTTATAATATTTACCACTACTAGAATCATCAAATAGCGTTATATAATCACTCATTTTCATTTGAGTGAATGAATATAGTGTTGCTGCAAGAATCAAAATCCCTATTATTTTTCTCATTTACTTTTATTTTGGATAAATATACAGATAGCTTACAAGTAACCCCTAAAGTTCCCATTACGTTTAGGCCTTGTTGTTAGCCATAGTTTTTATTTCCGGAATAGGATTTTGTGAATTCATAAATTGAAGCAACACATTCGGTTTTGCCTATTAGTCCGTATTAGGTTTAGGTTGTGTTAGCAAATGTTTTTTGGTTCTATTCGAACATAAAACTTCTTAATTCACCTTTTTTATACTTTTTTAAAGCTTTTTTTAAATTTTTATTCAAGAGTGACATATCATTTTTATCCAAATATTGCATAAAAATCTCACCGCCCTCAAATAGAATTTCTTGAACTTCGGGTAAGTCTATAAATTTAATTCCCTCCTGATTTTCGGGATGTACATATCTATTGTTATTTAGATGTTCATTCAGTAAATATTTAGTCATTGAAGCCATATAAATATTTTTCAGGTATGACTTTTTATCAATTATATCCATTAATCTACCACCTATTATTATGTGGTAGTTGGAAGTTCCATCCATCCAGGTAATTAAAGATTTGTGCGCATAGTAATATTTTTTTGTTTCTTCTTTATAAGGTTGATTTAATAAATAATCAACGGCACTTTCAATATCAGAATCTACATTATCATATTCTTCTTGAGATTCGAAATTGCTTACTTTTTCATAAAGTTTTTCAAAATCTTGAGAATAGCCAATTTTAAAAAAAGTTAGTAGAACTACTAAGAATATTTTTTTCATATGATTATATTATTTGCAAACGTCTACGCTATGATTAGTACATGAATAAAAAGCACTTTTGTTTCCGTTTAAGCGATTAGCCGAATCTTTTTGTTTTTTTTATTTTTAAAGCAAAATCTAAAAGATATCACTACTTCCTAAAAATACACAAACCATTTGTTTAAGCCCTAAGTCCATCTTGTTTATTGATTGTGTTGTATGCTGTTTTTTTTAATCCGTAGAATGCCATTTTTTATTGTCTTTGTCGTAATAATAGTTATAGCCGTAATAAGATTTAAAACCGATAGAATAGTTTTCATTTTCTAATAGTTCATAAATATACTTTGTCCCAATACTTGTCCTTTTTGGAAAATCAATAATTGTTACATTTTCAAGCTCAATTAAAGATTTTGGGTAAGTTCCATTTTTCTCTGCATAATTATCTATTAGTTCAACTATTTTAACTCCATTATCTTTTGAATTCTCAATTTGCCATTCTCTTATTGGATTTGAAATCAACCAAATAAAAAGCAACTGAATAATTGAGATAATAAAATAGAATCTGAATTTTGTTGACTGCTTTGCGTCAAAAGCAACCGCTAGTACGAAACCGATTAACAATACAATCAATAAAAAGACTAAATGAGGAATAAGTCCAAATCCAAATTCCCAAGCAAAGGAAAAATGCCAAACATACAATACTAAAAATAGAAAGGACAAAATGCCAAAAAGTACTAGAGTAGTCTGTTGGGGTCGTAAAATATTTTTCAAATGGCTTTATTTTTCAGCTTGCGTACAACGTTTTAGCAATTGACACTACAGGAGCAAATAAGCGTTTGCTTTCCGCCACGCACATGGCAAAATCTTTTTGTTTTGTTTTTTGTTTTTTGTTTTTTGTCCAAAGCCAAATCCATAAGATTTAGCGACATTATAAATATAGGCAGACCTTTCGGTTTTGCCCTAAAGTCCGCATTACTTTTAGGCTGTGTTAGCGGTAGTTTTTATTATTTCTAATTCGATATGTTCTAATTAAATTTTCTAGCTTTTTAGGACTTATATCATAGTCGTCAATTTTCAGCTTTTCAAACCCGTTTTTATAGTCATAAATAAAATAAAATTCTGTGTGTTTTCCTGAACCTTCCATTATTACTTCTTCATTTTTTATTTCAGTCCAGCTTTTGAATTCAGTATTAACGGTTTCAATTCCCTTGCTGTCTATTGTTATTTGGGGATTATTGTCTAGTACTTGTTTTAGTTCTTTAAAGCCGAAATATCCTCCAGTTAGAGTTAGTAACGTTCCAAAAATATAACTGTCCGATTTAACCAATAAATATATACCACCTATTAGGCATAAAAACATTATTATAAATTCATATGTGTTTTTAATTTTTGAATAGTGAATCACAGATTGAGGTGAAACAGAACGGTCTTCTTTAAAAACGTCTTTTTTCTCAAACTTTTTCTCCAATTCAGTCCATTTTCGTTTGTCAGAATCGGTTTTTATTTCCGTTTTGTTAAACCAACTATTGTCTTTCCAAATTAAACCTTGTTGAATTGCTTTCTTTTTAAGTTCGTGAACGTTTCTAACGTTTTCAAACGCCCAAATCCTCCATTTTGTAATTCCGTAACTCCAATATAACCAAGCAAGTAAAAATCCAAATAAAAAACTAATAGCTATTCCCCAATTAGGAATCTGTTTTTGACTTAACAGATACATACCTAAACAAGGTGTTCCAAACAAAAGAACAAAAACAGGAACATTTACTACTAAATGTCCTCTTTTTATTGCTTTATCAACTGTCATTTGTTCTCTCATTCAGATTTAGCTTCAAATTACTGCTAACGATCTCGGCTATGAGTAGTTGCGTGGGTTAGCACTTAACTTTTCAAGTACGCACCAGACTGAAAATCCGAGAGGATTCTAAGAAGTAGGCGAGAATATGCAATTACTTATAGCCATTGTTGTACACCGTTTTTATTTATTTTTTAATATCTGTTTAACATATTTTCTATGATTGTCAAATCCGTTCTTTTCGGGATTTTCCAAGTCAATCATTCCATCAATTCCAGAGTCGTAAATCTGCCAATTATACTTTTTCGATAATTCAATCAAGGCATAAATTGCGTTTTCTCCATATAGTGAAAGCATAAAATTGCTTGAATGCTCGTTGTCGGAAAAAAAGTCAATCGTAAAATCAGTTCCTATTATTTCTCTGTGATTTCCGTCCTCTTTTAATTCATCAAACGATTTTTCTAATATTCCGCTAAAATCTGTTGGTTCAAGTTGGTTTTCGTCCAGTTCAGCAACCGATTGGATTTTCTGTTTTGAATTAAAAAGTACAATGTCCCAACTCATTCCTGCGCTTTTTTTAATAATTGTTCCAAACCAGCATTTTCCTTTTCTAACACTTCAATCTCATCACCAAGAATTCGATTGTCATCTCTTAATTTATTATTCGTAATTCCTTGATAAATATTCCAAATCAAAGACAATCCAGCAATTCCAACACCGACCCATTTTACATAATCTGTTTTTGGTTTTAGTGACTTTTTAAATTTTAAAAGACCTTTTTTTGATTCTTTTAAATCAATTCCTTTTTCGGTCAACTTTAACCATCCATTATCTCCATTTTCTGAAAAATATCCCCTCGTAATACCAAAACTTTTTACCTTATCAGATAATATAAAAAGGAAATCCTTTTCTTCTTTACTATCAATCTTTAAGTGTTTATTGTCACTAAGGATATTATTCACACTGAAAAATGAAGCGTCATCTAATTCTATGATTATAATATCAAAATACTTTACTATAGTTTTTTCGTTTATGTTCATTTCTCAAATGGTGTACAACAATTATATATAGTAACAAATTACTATATACCTATTTTATAATTATATTTATTGAAAAGCATTTCTACTCCACCTCTTTCAATAACACCTCAATTGACTTCTCCAACTGCTGATCAATGCCTTTTGCAATGACATCTGGCTGATTTTTGACCATAATTTCTGGATTGGTCTCGTTATTTTCCATCCACTCGCCTGCTTTGTTTTTGGCACTTACCGGGACAACGCCCCAAACGCCACCATTTGGTAATCGCTCCCAACCGGCAAAGCTACATGTACCCGGTACGGGCATACCTACGGTTTTACCAATCTTTAAATCTACATAGCCACTTGCAAAACAAGAGCCATCACTATACATAGATTCATTGAACATTGCCAAGGTTGGCTTCGTCCACCTAGAGGTTGGCTCGCCACCTACTACCCTAGCTTCTGTTTCATAGGTTAAAAATGGTACTCCGGTAAAGAACATTGCCAAATCTGCTACCAAGTCGCCACCGCCATTAAAACGGGTATCTACTATGACCGCTTTTTTATCATTGAATTTCCCCAGCATTTCTTCATAAATAGTACGGTAAGGTCCGTCGCTCATTCCTGGTATGTGGACATAACCCAAGGTTCCATTACTCTTTTCTAAAACTTCTTTTTCATTGTTCTTTACCCAGCGGTCATACAACAGTCTACCTTCTTGTCTAAGTGATATTGGTTTTACCGTAATCTGTTGTTTCTTGCCTTTTTCATCTACAATATCCAATAAGGTAAAATTACCCGCAATTCGGTTTAGGTAACGGGCAATATCAGTTGAATTTGCGATAGTTTCACCGTTTATTTCTTGAATGACCATTCCTGGTTTTATATCAAATCCAGATTTATCTAATGGTCCGCCTTTTAGGACTTCGGTAATCTTTATTCCGTCACCTGTATGTTTATAATCCATAAAAATACCTAGCGATGCTGTTTGATCGCCATTATCTATATTATCTGAATATCGACCACCAGCGTGACTCACATTTAGCTCACCCAACATTTCTGAAATCATTTCAGAGAACTCGTAGTCATTACCAACGTGTGGTAAATACTTTTCATATTCTGTACGTATGGCTTTCCAATCAATACCATGAAAGGTAGACGTATAAAATATTCCGTTGGTTTTCAACCAAATATGATCAAACATGAACTTACGTTCTGCATCGGCATCCAAAACCATTTCGGCATTTAATTTTACCGGTTCTGTTTTAGCGCCTTTGACATCTATTTTAGAAATACTACCGTCAGATAAAAGAAATAGGTTTTCTTTCTTGGCATCCCACTGTAAACTTGCCGATTTCGCACCTAACGGAATCAACATTTTTGTGGTTTTGGTGCGTATTTCGGTTTCCCATAGGTTGTAATTTTTTTCAAACTTGGTCAAATAGTATAACTTTTCACCATCCTTGGAAAGTACCGCATCAGATAGTTTAGAAGAGTGTATGGTAAGTCTTGATTTTCTTCGGTCTACATCTTCTAAATCGAACTTCACAGCTTTTACCGCTGTCTCCTCTTTTTTATCCTTTTTGCCTTTCTTCTTTTCATCATCAGGTTCTGCATCGCCTTTTTTCTCTTTTGCAGCTTCTTCGATCATTTTTAATAAATCGTACTCTTCTTTTGTATTATTGAATTTATCCCAAGATTCTTGAGTTAAGAACATGCTGTAAACATCGGTTTCAAAAGAACCACTGGTAGCATAACTTTTAAGTCCGTCACGATTTGAGAAATAGATGATCTGACTACCATCATTCACCCATTTAGGAGAAAAATCATAATACCCACTTTGAGTCAAGTTTTTACGCTGCTTTCCGTCTTTAGATACTAAAAGCAATTCTGTATTATTCAGCGAAACACTCCAATCTACCAACAGCCATTTACTGTCTGGACTCCACTGGTAATATTGATCACCGTCTCGCATATGAATGACTTCATCTGGCGTTAAAATGGTGGTCACTTCTTTTGTTTTTAAATTCTTGACCTTCAATGTTCTTCTGCCTTCCATATAAGCAACATATGTACTGTCTGGGGAGAACTCCGGTAAGTAGATATCTTCCTTTGAGGTCACCAATGTATCCTCCTTTATTAAGGTAGATGCAAAGAAATAAGGCTCTTCCTGTCTTACTTTAGATGCTTTGAAAACACTCCATTTACCGTTACGTTCGCTAGAATAAGCTATAGATTTACCGTTGGGCATGAACTTTACAAAACGTTCTTGCTCTGGAGTATTGGTAATACGCTTGGTCAACGAACCATCTACAGATGTCACAAAGACCTCACCCCTACTTATAAAGGCAATTTCCTTACCGTTAGGTGCAACATCCATCTCTTGAACGCCCCCATTTACAGATACATATGATGTAGCATTACTATCTTCTTGTGTTCTAATTATAATATCTACTTTCTTAGCGCCTTCACCTGCTTTTAGCGTATAAATTTCGCCATCGTAACCAAATGCCAAAGTATTATTACCAATACTTAAAGAGCGTACCGGGTGTGTCTTAAAACTGGTATGTGCGGCAATTTCTGGTGCTCCCGTCAATGACATTGAAAAGACATTGAAAGAGCCTTCTTGCTCGCTTAAATAGTAAATAGCATTGCCGTCTTTTGAAAATACCGGATTACGGTCCTCTCCCTTAAAATTAGTAAGTTGTTTATGCTTTCCTGTGGATGGGTCATACGACCAAATATCTCTTGTAATGGCAGATGTATGATGCTTTCTAAACTCGTTCTCATATCCTTTTCTGTCATGATATACCATTTTAGTACCATCGGTATTTACTTGCACATCCTCAACCGGTACGGTCAATACCTGATCTACCCTACCTCCTTCAACGGGAACACTATACAATTCTGGTTGTGAACCTGTTGGGTATTGACGATGTTCTGCAATATCTAAACGATTTGCACCAAAAAGAACGGTTGTATCGTCTGCAGAGAAACTAAATGGTTTTTCGTCATTACTATGAAACGTTAAACGTGTTGAAGACCCGCCTTGAGCATCCATAATATACACATCAAAATTGCCATATCTGTTAGATGCAAATGCGATTTCTTTTCCACTTTTACTCCAAACCGGTGCATAGTCATGTGCGGTATGATAGGTTAATTGTTTTGCCATACCACCATCTGCAGGCACGGTGAACAGGTTACCTTTATAAGTAAATGCAATGGTATTACCGTCTGGAGAAATTGATGGGTAACGTGCCCATTTTGGATTTGTTTGTGCTGTTGAGACATACGTTAGGCATACCGCCAAAGCGGTTAATAATGAGTATTTCATACGTTTATATAGTTGGTGCTTAGTAGCTTTGAAAGATAGGTATTTGATTTTTCTACGGCAATTAATCTGTGATCAATGGTATTCTATTCTACATAAATGGTAGAAAATTGCTAATTCTGATTAAATTTACCGTGCTAGCAAAAACTATATTACCTTGAAAGAAGAAGAGCATTATTGGACAGAACGGTATAACAATAACAGTACAGGCTGGGACATTGGCCACCCTTCAACTCCCATAAAAGAATATGTAGACCAATTGACGGATAAGTCCATAAAAATTTTAATACCGGGAGCCGGAAATGCATATGAAGCAGAGTACCTGTGGAAGGCAGGATTTAAAAATGTTCACATTCTTGATATCTCTGAAATTCCGCTAAAGGAATTTAAAAAGAGGACTCCTGATTTTCCTGAGGAACATATGCACCAAGCAGATTTTTTTCAATTTAAAGGTCAATACGATTTAATTCTAGAACAGACCTTTTTTTGTTCTTTTCCACCAACGGATAGTAATAGAAATGCATATGCCAAACAGATGGCTCAACTGTTAAAACCGAATGGTAAATTAGCAGGGCTATGGTTTAACATACCACTTACAGGAGATATGGAAAAGCGTCCGTTTGGCGGAAACAAAGATCTGTACACCAAATATTTATCACCCTATTTTAAAACGATCACTTTTGATCCTTGTTACAACTCTATTAAGCCAAGGCAAGGCAATGAGTTATTTGGGATATTTCAAGTTCGTTGATTGGATGTTGGTTGTTCGTTGTTCGTTGTTCGTTGTTCGTTGCCCGGTCACTTCGGCTACGCTCAGTGACCTTGGTTTACGAGAATAGCATGGTATAACTATTGATAATAACTGATTTTGCTATTGCCAACTGATACTGCTTACTGGAAACTGAGCACTGTTACTGCGAACTGATACTGCCTACTGAGTACTGAGCACTAAGCACTAAACCGCAAAACTGTTAAAGGATTACGGATTCTTTAAAAGCATTAACTGTTAACATCCTTTTAAGAATACTTCCTTTTCTTTTCAGCTATTTTTAAGCACATAACTAACAAACCAATCTAATGACAAGAAGATTACTCTCCCTGTTGATGCTCTGCGCATCTGTTTTCGTAACAGCACAAGAATTTAAAATGGACTTAGCTCAAGACCTTAAACCCCGTAATATTGGGCCTGGTGGTATGAGTGGTCGTGTTACTGCCATAGATGTTGTCAATGACAATCCAGATATTATGTACGTAGGTACTGCTTCGGGTGGTATGTGGAAATCTACTTCGGGCGGCGTAAAATGGGAACCTATTTTTGATAAAGAAGTTACTGCTTCAATTGGTGCGGTTGCTATTCAACAAAGTAACCCTTCTGTAATTTGGGCTGGTACTGGGGAAGGTAACCCTAGAAATAGTTTAAATGGTGGTTACGGAGTTTACAAATCTCTTGATGGTGGAAAGACTTGGAAATCTATGGGGCTTGAAAAAACCAGGCATATTCATAGAATTAAAATTGACCCTATGAACCCTAATACAGTTTATGTAGGTGCTATTGGTTCTCCTTGGGGCGAACACCCTGAGCGTGGCGTATTTAAAACAACCGATGGTGGTGAAACTTGGGAGAAAGTACTTTTCGTAAACAATAAAACAGGAGTTGCCGATCTAATCATGGATCCTACCAACCCTAACAAACTAATTGCGGCCATGTGGGAACACAAACGTGAGCCTTGGTTCTTTAACTCAGGCGGTTCTGGTAGTGGTTTATACATTACCCACGACGGTGGTAAAAACTGGAAAAAATTAAGCGAGGAAGATGGTTTACCTGCTGGCGATTTGGGTAGAATTGGTGTTGCTATAGCTCCTGGAAAACCTGATGTTATTTATGCCTTGGTTGAAGCTAAAAAGAATGCGCTATACAAATCTGAGGATGGCGGTTTTAAATGGAGAAAAGTAAATGATAAAAGTGATATAGGTAACAGGCCTTTCTACTACTCTGAAATTTATGTAGATCCTGAAAATGAAAACAGGGTATTCTCTGTATTTACCTACGTAAACGTATCACAAGATGGTGGTAAGAGCTTTACGCAACTTATGCCGGCTTACCGTGCAGATAACGGTGTACACCCTGATCACCATGCCTTCTGGATTCACCCTGAAAACGGTCAGTTTATGATGGATGGTAATGATGGTGGATTGAATATTTCTAAAGATGGCGGAAAAACATGGCGCTTTGTAGGTAACCTACCTGTAGCGCAATTTTATCACATTGCTACAGATAACGAATACCCATATAATGTATATGGTGGTATGCAAGATAATGGTAGTTGGAGAGGTCCTGCATATGTTTGGAAAGCTCAAGGCATTCGTAATAGCTACTGGCAAGAAATTAGCTTTGGAGATGGTTTTGATGTTGTTCCGGACCCTGTAGATTCTAGATATGGTTATACTATGAGTCAGCAAGGTAACGTACAACGCTTTGACCATGTTACGGGTGACAATTATATAGTACGCCCTACTCCACCAGATGCAGATACCCAACTTCGTTTTAACTGGAACTCGGCAATTAGCCAAGACCCTTTTGATAACAGTACCGTATATTTTGGAAGTCAGTTTGTACACAAGAGCACTGATAAGGCATTGACGTGGAAAGTGATTTCTCCAGATTTAACAACCAATGATCCAGAAAAGCAAAAGCAAAGCGAAAGCGGTGGTTTATCTATGGATGCTACCGGAGCTGAAAATCACACTACCATATTAGTCATTGAACCATCACCTGTTGAAAAAGATATGCTATGGACAGGTTCAGATGACGGTCGTGTTCATTACACTCAAAACGGTGGTGCAACTTGGATAGATGTTACCGCAAACATTAAAGGATTACCAAAAGGAAGCTGGATTCCGCAAATAAAAGCTTCTACACGTAATAAAGGTGAAGCGTTATTAATCGCAAACGATTATAGAAGATTCAATTATACACCATATGCCTATCGCACTAAAGATTACGGTAAAAGCTGGACAAGAATTGTTGATGCTACAGATGTAGAAAGCTATACCTTATCCATTATTGAAGATCCTGAAAATCCTAATTTACTATTCTTAGGTACAGATGACGGATTATATATTTCTTTGAATGCTGGCGAAAAATGGCAGAAATGGACAGAAGGTTTCCCTACGGTTTCTACTAAAGATTTAGCTATTCACCCAAGAGAGCATGATTTGGTAATAGGTACATTTGGTAGAGCTGCGTGGGTATTAGATGATATTCGTCCGCTACGTGCACTGGCATCAGACGCTAGCATCCTGAACAAGGAAATTGAATTATTTACCCCACCAACTGCATATCAGGCAGCTTATCAACAACCAACCGGTAGTCGTTTTGGCGCTGATGGTTTATACCAAGGCGAGAACAGAAAGTCTGGCGCTATGATTACCTATTACTTAAAAGAAGGTAAAAAAGCCAAGAAAAAAGAGAAATCCAAAAAGGATAAAAAAGAAGGTGCATCCGATGATAAAACTGAGAAAAAAGACGATGCCGTTAAGCTAACCGGTGTTCAAAAGAAAGATTCTGTTCAGTTTGATTTTTATGATGGCGATAGGTTAATTCGCACCCTAAAATACAAGACCCCTGAAAAAGCCGGTTTCCATAGAATCTACTGGAGAATGGATGAAAAAGGAGCTGATAGACCTTCTAGAAAAGTAATCACCAAGAAAAGGGAATCTGGCGGACTTGATGTTAAGCCAGGTACGTACACGATAAAAATACTTTATGGTGAAATGGAAGAAGAAACTACAATTACGGTAGTTTCAGACCCTCGTTTAGATGTTTCTGCAGTGGCAATAAATGAAGCATATGAAAACGGTAAGGTTTTACAATCTTATATGCAAACGGCAGCAGATGCAGTACAGCAATTGGCAAAAAGTAAAGAGGTTGCTGAAAAATTTCAGAAAGATTTAAAAAAGGAGGATGATAAAAAATACAAGGAGCAAATAAAATCATCTAAAGATGTCATTAAACAAATAGATTCCGTTACCGCTCTATATCTTGGTAAAGTAGACAAAAGACAAGGTATTACGCGTAGTAAAGAAATGACGGTAATGCAACGTTTACAAATTGCAAGACGCTACGTAGGATCTAGAAAAGCAGGTATGACCACTACGGAAAAGCAATTAATGCAATTTGCAAAAGATGAGCTAGAAGCTGCATTACAGAAGACCAACACCTTCTTTTCTACCGATTGGAAAGACTATCAATCTTCTATGAACAGCTTAGAACTTTCTCCGTTCAAAGAGGTTGAATCTTTTAGCTTAGAATAAACTTTGTAATATATAAGAATGCTCATTTAAAACCATTTATTATGAAAAAACTACTCGCTTGTTTTGCCATAGCTCTTATTTGGAGTTGTACCGAAAAAAAGGAAGAACCTAAGGAAGAGCAAAAAGAGATGGAAATCTCTAAAATTCCTGATCAGTACTCCATTAAACAAATGATGGACAATGAAGCTATTTCCGGTGGTAGTTTTTATCATAATAATTCTAAATTATTGGTCTCTAGCAATAGATCTGGCATTTACAATATGTACAGCGTTTCTACAAAGGGCGGAGAATTAATACCGATAACGCAATCAGACAGTGCATCAATCTTTGCTATTTCTTATTTCCCTAGAGATGAGCGCATACTTTTTAGTATGGATGGTAATGGCGATGAAATCTATCATATTTACGTACGTAACCTTAATGGAAGCCATACGGACCTTACTCCTACAAAGGGTGCAAGGGCTAGTTTTGAGGGTTGGGCAAAGGATAAACAAAGTTTCTTTTTTACGTCTAACAAAAGAGATTCTAGATACATGGACCTCTATCAGATGGATTTCCTTAACTATTCACCAAAACTTGTTTACAAGAATGAAGATGGGTATGATATTGGCAACCTTAGCAAAGATCAAAAATACCTTACCCTGACAAAGTCATTGAATACAAATGATTCTGATTTATTCCTGTATGACCTTTCTGCAAAGAAAAAAATCAAGATCAATAAAACGAAAAGTGCCAATAGCAGTCAAGATTTTTCTCCTGCAGGTGATGAACTTTATTACACTACAGATGAAGGCAGTGAGTTTTCATACTTAATGAAATATAATATTGCTACGGGTAAAACCGATAAAGTGATTTCACGCGACTGGGATATTTTAGGAAGCTATTTTACCGAGAACGGAACCTACTTGGTTACCTATATTAATGAAGATGCAAAAAATACCATAGAGGTAATGGATGTTGCCACTATGAAAAACATTGATTTACCGGCTTGTGATGCCATGGCAATAACAAATGTAGATTTTTCAAATGATGAAAAATGGATGCGTTTTTATGCTGGTGGCTCACATACCCCAAGTAATTTATATGTTTATAATTTAGAAACGAAAGAGCAGAAGCAATTAACAGATGTACTGAATCCTGAAATTAAAACTGAGGATCTTGTTGCTGCAGAAGTTATTCGCTACAAATCTTTTGACGAAGTAGAGATACCTGCAATTTATTACAAACCGCACCAAGCAAATGCTAATGCAAAAGTACCTGCACTTGTATGGGTTCACGGAGGACCAGGCGGACAAAGCCGTCAAAATTTCAGTTCTTTTATTCAATACCTTACCAACCATGGTTATGCCGTACTAGCAGTAAATAATAGAGGTAGCAGTGGTTATGGAAAAACGTTTTATCAAATGGACGATTTAAACCATGGTGATAAAGATTTAAAAGATTGCGTAGAAGGCAAAAATTGGCTTGCGGCACAACCAGAAATAGATGCCGATAAAATAGGAATTATAGGTGGTTCTTACGGTGGTTATATGACTATGGCCGCATTGACCTATACTCCAGAAGAATTTGCCGTTGGGGTAAATTTATTTGGCGTTACCAATTGGATACGAACACTAAAGAGTATACCTCCATGGTGGGAGTCTTTTAAAGATGCTCTTTATTTAGAACTAGGCGATCCGTATAGTGCAGACTCGGTTCGTTTAAAAGAAATATCACCTCTTTTCCATACTGATAAAGTGACCAAACCCTTAATTGTTTTACAAGGTTCACAAGATCCACGGGTGCTACAAGTAGAATCTGATGAGATTGTCGCAGGTGTAAAAAAGAACGGAGTTCCCGTAGAATATGTGCTGTTTGAAGATGAAGGACATGGTTTTGTCAAAAAAGAAAATCAAATAGAGGCATACAGCAGGGTATTAGATTTTTTAGATTTGTATTTAAAGAAAGATAAAGCCACCCCGATCAAGGCGGATGAAAAATAAATCTAAAACTAGAGTTACACCTTAAATTTAAGAATGAAGAAAGTTATTACGTTACTGGTATTATTAGCAACATTTACGCAAACCAATGCACAAAGTGATTTAACAGGACAATCTGCTTATGGCAGCTGGTTCATGTATTTTGGCACTAATAAAATAGCTGATAAGTGGAGTATACATACTGAAGCTCAGTTTAGATACTACGAAACAGCATCAAACTTTAATCAATTACTGCTAAGAACCGGGGTGAATTATCATATCAACCCCAATGCAATTGCCACTTTAGGTTACGGATTTATTGAAACCGACCCAACGTTCAGTGAATTTGACGTTATTGGGGGTGATGCCCTCATCAAAAATAACTCTATTTCTGAACATCGCATATTTGAGCAGTTTATTCTTAAAAATAAAGTGTGGGAATTTAATTTCGAACATCGCTATCGTTTAGAACAGCGGTTTGTTCAAAATAATTTTTCTGGAATCACTAATACATTGCACAGAGCGAGGTATAGAATTCAAATGACCTTGCCCCTAACCGATATTTTTTTCTTGAATTTTTATGATGAAATTTTCATTAACCTACAAGACGATGCTTTTGGTCAAAACCGAGCATACGCAGCTTTGGGAGTGAATGTTACCGAAGATTTAAGTATGCAATTTGGGTATTTAAAAAATCATTTTAGTGAAACTAATTTTGATCGTTTTCAAGTTGGCTTATTTTATAATACTGATTTGCGTGGCATTTTTAAAAAGAAGAAGTAAATTTATACTATAATTAAAACACATTATCATGAAAAAAATAGCACTTACATTCGCTAGTGCACTTTTAATTGTTTTTGCAAGTTGTAAAGACACTAAAAAAAGTGAAGAATCTAAAAGCGTTGAAGCTACAAGCGAAGCAACTGAAATGTTCAGCTTAGTACAAGATTCAACAAAAGTAAGTTTTACCGCTTACAAGACAACAGATAAGGTACCTGTTGGCGGAATGTTCAAAAAGATAAACTTTACAAAAACCAATAGCGGTGCAACTGCTATGGAAACTTTAAACGGAACTGAGTTTAGTATTCCTGTTAGTAGCTTATTCACTAACGACCCAACGGGAACAAGAGACCCTAAATTATTGGAATTTTTCTTTGGAGCACTAAAAGATACTGAATTGATCTCTGGTGTTTTTAAAGCTGACGGAGACAAAAGCTCTATTGATGTTACCTTGAACGGAGAAACACAAAACATTCCGCTTGCATACGAAATGAACGGTGATGATAAAATTACATTTACAGGTACTATGGATTTAGCAAACTGGAATGCTATGGACGCCGTTGCTTCTATAAACAAAGCTTGTGAAATTTTACATACCGGTAAAGATGGTGTTAGTAAAACATGGAGTGAGGTTGCCGTTAAAGCAGAGGTGCTATTGACAAAATAAATAGATTAATTTTTACTTTATAAAAGGAGGAGCCTATGAGCTCCTCCTTTTTTTTGCCTTTAAAGACTAAAAGGATTGCTCATATCATGTAACTATTTGATAGTAATTGATTTAAATTATAATTTAACAATTCATAACAAATAAAAACAAGATGAAAATATTAAAAATAGAAATAGCACTATTGGCACTACTAGCTGTCTTTAGTTGTAAAGAAGTAAAAAAAGAAGCATCTGAAGCCAAAGAAGAGGTTGAAGAATTAATGGACGAGGCTAAAAATGAAATGGATGAAGATGAAACTACCATTAAATTTATGCTCGAACCTAAAAGTGAGAGTGATGTAAAAGGTGAAGTAACATTTACCCAAGATGATGACGAGGTAGAAATGGTAGCCATGCTATCTGGTTTGTCTGAAGGTGAGCATGCCATTCATATTCACCAAACAGCCGATTGTACTGCAGCAGACGGATCTTCTGCAGGAGGGCACTGGAACCCAACCAATGAACCACATGGTAAATGGGGTGCTTCTGAAGGATTCCACAAGGGCGATATTGGTAACTTTACCGCTGATGCCGATGGTAATGCAAAAGTTGAATTTGAAACAGAAGAATGGTGTATTGGCTGTGATGATGAAAACAAGAATATTTTAGGCAAAGGTGTAATTGTTCACCAAGGTGTAGATGACTATACTTCGCAACCTAGCGGTGCCGCTGGTGCACGTGTTAGTTGTGCCGGTATTATTGAATAGAGTCAATAATAAATATAATAAAAGCTGTTCTTAGAACAGCTTTTTCTATTTTTAACCGATTTTAAAATTTACTTATGCAACTAGACCAGTTGGTTGATCAGTTTAGAAAGAAAGACCCCTCGGCTTTCGAAAAGCTATATGGCATGTATAGCGACAACATATGTGGTGTAATAAATACTATCATTAAGAACGATGCGCGATCGCAAGAAATTTGTCAAGATGTATTTATTAAAATATGGAACAATTGCGATAGCTATAATTCCTCTAAAGGACGATTTTTCACCTGGGTTTTAAATATTGCACGTAATGCAGCTATCGATGAAATACGCAGTAGGTCGTATAAAAATGAAAAAAAGAACCTTAGCGCAGATTACTTCGTAAATATTTTACAGAACAAGCAAGAAGAAGAAACTACTAGCGTAGACACCAAAGGAGTAAGAAACCTCGTTAAAAATTTAAAGGAAAAATGTGTTCAGATCATTGAACTGTTATACTTTAGAGGATATACGCAAAAAGATGCTGCCGAAGAATTGGAAATTCCGATCGGTACTGTAAAAACAAGAAATAGAAGTTGCATTTCCCAACTAAGGGAAAATATGGCCGTAAGATAGTATGGATGTAGAAAAATACATAACATCGGGAATTTTGGAGCTTTATATAGCTGGTACACTTTCAGAAAAAGAAAATCTGGAAATTGCCAACTATGCTAAAGAGTATCCAGAAATTCAAAAAGAAATAGAAGCAATTGAAGCAGCTGTTTTAGAATTGTCACGAAAAGCATCGCCAGGATATAACTATTCGTTTAAAGCACTAATGAATAGAATTAATGGTGACGTTAAGGTGCTAGATATCAACGAAAAACGTAGTTCTCCGTTCTTATCATACATTGGTTGGGCAGCATCCATTTTATTGGCTGTTGGTCTTTTCTGGATGTATCAGCAGAACCAAGATTTAAAATCTGATATTGAGATCGTTGAAAAGCAAAATATTGATTTAGAACAGCAAATTGCAGATACAGATTCATCTTTAGAACAAACTCAAGATTTATTAAATACGCTTCGTGATAAAAACATTAGTGTAATTTCTTTAGGTGGTCAAGCAGTATCGCCTACTTCATATGCCAAGGCATATTGGAACAAAGAAAATCAAAAGGTATTTATTGATGCAAAAGGATTACCTGAACCGCCAGAAGGTTTTGTGTACCAAGTTTGGTCTCTTAAACTTTCACCGCTTACCCCTACCAGTATGGGTCTGCTAGAAGATTTTGCTATGGATGAAAACAAAGTCTTTGCGCTGAACAACCCGAACGAATCTGAAGCATTCGGTATAACTCTAGAACCTGCAGGTGGTAGTGAATCACCAAATTTAGAGCAATTATATACACTTGGTGTAGTAGCGACTTCATAACAAATTAAAATTTAAAGTACTAAGGGCAGTTTTCAAAAACTGCCCTTTTTTTTATTATTTATCCACCATGAATTAAAGAAACTTTTTTAAATCGTTTTAGCCCTTTCAGGTATTGTAGGACTTGTTTACACTTCTATCCTATTTGAAAATAGTATAGATAGTGCCAAACGGCTTATCGTTTTTTGGTGTGTTAGAAGCTATATTTTTCTTCTTTAAAATAGGATTAATTAGAAATACCGGTAAAAGTTAAAACAGATATTGTTCTAACTTATTTATCTTTTTTTACGCGGTGTAGTCTTAAACTTTTAACCAACCATTTTGGCAAAGTTTTATGTGGATTTCTTTTTTTTAGGTTTAAGAACAATCCCACTGATTTAAGAATAGGGACTTTATGTGTTTCCACCAATTCAATTAAGGTGCCATCAGGATCTTCCATATAACTAAAATGACCGGCAGCATCGCCCATATCAAAACTGTTGGCACTGTCTACTGTAAAAGCATAATTTTGATGTTTTGCTTTTTCTCTAATTGAGCCCATACCAGAAACATCAAAACAAAGGTGAATATACCCCAAGTCTCCCCACAATCTATTTTCAAATATTTTAACCGGAGTTCTATCCAAAACCTGAATAAGTTCTAGTTGTGTAGGACCTAGAAGGTCTCCAAATCCGCCAACAGATTTTTGTTCTTGCGAGATAATTACCCTTCTATATTTTTCTTTTTTACTGTATTTTTCTAGTGTTTCAACATTATCATAAGCTATCATCGTATACCCTAGCATTGTACTATAAAACTTGATTGAAGCCTCTATATTACTAACGCCAATTACAGCACCTAGCACTCCCCCATTTCTTGAAGATTCTTTACAAAAAACGTAATGATCTTCAACCATTTGCACTCGATTACCAAAAGGATCGGTGAAGTAAAAGTAAGAATCATAAGACCGTGTGATTTCTGAAAGATGCGAAATCGTAATACCTTTTAAATATGAATGCATGTCAGTCAGATTTTTACATCTAATTTTCATGGCATAAATGCCTAAATCCCCAAATTGGACGCCTTTGCTTGGCGGTTGAGGAACTCTATCCTTAAATTGCCAAATTTCTAAACCTCCGCCACCAGTCATATTTAACGATAAATAAGCTTCACGTTTCTCTGCATTACCATCGGTGTATTTTGTCATTAAGGCGGCAACTGCCTCATCTTCAAATAACAGAATATTAAAACTTAAATGCTTTCTATACCAGTTGAAAACTTTTTTAACATCGAGAACTCCTATCCCAATTTGTTGAATTCCGTTTATAATCTCATCCATTATATGGGGTACGTATCAATTTATTATGTAGCGTTTTTAGTTTCTTGCCTGGATATCCAAATTTAAACAGTACTACCAAAAGAAAATTAGAAAGATTTACACGTAGATAAGAGTTAGACTCATATTTACGAGCAGAGACGATTAAGTCATTTTTAACGATAGTATAAGGTATATTCCCTTTTTTCATCCGTCTGAAAAACTCAAAATCCTCCATTAGAACCTGCTCTTCATCAAACTTTCCTAAGTTATTAAAAGCTTCTCTTTTTATAAAGAGACATTGATCACCACCACCGGTAAATAACCCGTCTTTAGCAGTAAATGCTGCGTTCACGCGTAAGTACCATGCATCTTTATCAAACTTATACGAAAAGAATCCTGCTTCATATCCATTTTTTAAACTATTAAAGATATCATCAATGAATCCGCTAGGTGGCACTACATCAGCATGTAGAAAAACAAAAACATTGCCTAATGCTATTTTAGAAGCTTCGTTCATTTGAGCTGCCCTACCTTTATTTTCACAGTGTAATAGTTTGACTTTTTCGCTACAATCTAAATTTTCGATGGTATCTGAATTACCGGGAGATACTGCTACTATAATTTCCAAAAGTTTTTCATGCTCTAAAAAACAAGCGATTTTAAAGAGCCGTTGCAAATTATTAAATTCGTTATGTGCCGGTATTATTATACTTATCATAGAAATGAACAAGGAGTAGCGATTATAAAATAGGACTACTACCCAAAAAATTTAAGTTAACGCCTTATCTACGCAAATTGCATAAAATAGTTTTATATCTCTGCTAAAATTTAAGAAAAGGTTAGCGTAATCAATTATAAACAAATGCGACCAAGGTTTCACAAACCTTTTATCCGCTATTACGTAGATAAGGTAATCTAAAGCAAAACTATGAAATTTAAAATCTCTTTTCTTGTAACTATATTGGCTATATTTTTTATGATAAAGACGGATGTACAAGCACAGGTTGAAACAAATTCTGATACTGATTTCAATGAATTATCTGAAATTTTCTTAAAACGTATCATTGACAAAAAAGACACACAAGAGCTACAAGATATTTTAGCGAACACGACTATAACAGAATTAGACAATGCGCTAGACACCAATGATAAAAGATTGGCTTTTTGGCTGAATATCTATAATGCCTATATACAAGTCATTTTAGAAAAAAACCCCGAATTATATGATGATCGTGGCACCTTTTTCAAACTAGAGCAGATTAAAATTGCCGGTGAAATGGTGTCTTTCGCTAAAATTGAACACGGTATCATTAGAAAATCGCAATGGGAATATGGTTTGGGTTATATACGCAAGTGGTTTCCTGGTAAGTTTGAGCGTAAACTAAGAGTCAACGACCCCATTTTCAACGTTCACTTTGCCCTAAATTGTGGCGCTAAAGATTGTCCGCCTGTTGCCATATATGAATGGGAACGTTTACAAGAACAATTAAACATAGGAACAAAAAGGCTTTTAGAAAAAACCAGCACCTACAATAGCGAAACTAATGTAGTCAAGGTTACTTCATTATTCAGTTGGTTTAGAGGAGATTTTGGTGGTAAAAGCGGTATTAAAAAAATACTGAAAGCCAATGAGATTATACCTACTACTAAAGGTGTTGATTTAGAGTATACCAATTACGATTGGACCCTATACCTTGATAATTTTATTGACCTATAGTAATTATGCTGTTGTGCGAACGATGAAGGTTTTAAAAAACTTCATCGCTCTTATTCTATTCTTTTTACCAAGGTTATCTTGAAGAATGTTAACTTCGTACAAGAATAGATTTATATTTTTCTATGAAGGTTAACTTTGGCTTTCTTAAAAAGCTTTTCATTGTACTATTTATCCTATTAGGTGTATTGGCAGCCTCTAAATTGGATGAACTCCAATTTTCTTTCGATTTTAGCCAGTTCTTTCCAGAAGAGGATCCAGATTTAGCCTTTTATGATAATTATGTAGAAGAGTTTGGAACCGATGACAATTTTTTACTTGTTGCCGTAAAAAACGATCCTAATATTTTTCAACAAGAGTTTCTAAATAATTTTAAAGCATTTTCAGAAGATAGTAAGAATTTCACCCATGTTCTGGAAAGTAGTTCTTTAGCTTCTCTCTCCTACCCGCTTAAAACCTCATTTGGGTATACAACATTGCCGATTATACATATTGACGACCCTTCTCAATACCAAAAAGATTGGGATAAGATTAAAGAAGATTCTCTTTTTGTAAACGTACTTATTGACGAAAAACGAAAATCTTTGGTCTTAGCGTTAGAGACCGAAGACAACCTAGATTACAAACAATCTGAACTTCTTTTAAATAATATTAGAACGTCATTAAAGGAGCACAATTTACCTGATTATCACATATTAGGAAGAGCTTTTTTCTATGAAGCCATTGTTGAAATGCAGAAGAGCGAAGTGCTTACCACCACCATTGTAGCCTCTATTTTGGTTTTCATAATTCTACTATTGGTTTACAGAAGCATGCCAGTAGTGCTTATATCCGTTTTTTCAATTGCCATGTCTCTTTTACTGTTTATGGGCTTATTGGGCTGGTTAGGTAAAGAATTGAATGCCATGGCTGCTTTCTACCCAGTGCTCATGCTCATTGTAGGTACATCTGATGTGATACACCTTACGGACAGTTATATCAGAAAATTACAAACAGGCACAAGACGATACAAAGCTATTACCTCTTCCCTTAAAGAAGTAGGTATGACTACCCTACTAACATCTATAACCACAGCCGTAGGTTTTGTAACATTACTTTC
>NZ_JBDVOT010000077.1:0-1742 GCF_039968975.1 Maribacter sp.
CAAAGTCATGGCTACCTGATCTTCACCTGTTGTGTAATCCCAATCTTCTAGAATCTTAATTGGCTCTCTCAACTTAGGGTTTTTATCATCATTAGCATAATAAGCTTTTACCAAACCAGGAATCAATGCTTTGAACGCCGGTAAATATGGATCATGTGCTAATTGAATTAAGCTATCTACCGTATATCCTTTTCTATCTTTCAATAATTCAATTGCATGCACACCTCTAAAATTTTCTTGGTCTTTAGACATGTAATTTGGGTAGTCTTCTTTCTTTGGACTGAATTCTAAGGCTGATGTATACGGGGTGGAATTACAGTTTTGTATCCATCCGTTTTCTGGATTTAATACCAAAATGTTTTCATCGACGGAGTGCAAGCCTTGCCAATCTGTTTTAGGGTTACTGCCATCTACCGGTTCTGTATAATCAAATTGAACATCTCTTTTTGGAACGTAATTTCCATGAAAATAAGCGATGTTGCCTTCCGCATCTGCATAGACAGTATTGTTACTAGAATTGGTACGGATGTCCATCATTTCACGAAATCCTTTGTAACCGTTTTGTTTTGTACGAATGAATGATTGCTCTAACGCCTTTACCGGCTCCCACATCATTGCCGATGCTGTCCATTGCCCTTCTGCAACATGAGTTATTGGACCATGGTGCGTTCTGTATGCCGGATATTTTTTCTCTTTCAGCTTTTTTCCATCAAGATATTTCAATACAATCTCAGACGATTCTACAGGTCGTAGCTCTTTACCATATTGATAAAATAAATTATCATCGTTCTTAACTATTGCCTCCTTGAATTCGTCCATGACATCTGTATAAGTAGATGTATGCATCCATCCGGTTTTTTCATTAAACCCTTGGTAAACAAAAAACTGACCCCATGTTACCGCACCGTAGGCATTTAATCCTTCCTCGGAAACCACATGAACTTCTCCCCTAAAATAAAATGAAGTATGCGGATTTATCAATAACAACGGATTACCTGATTGGGTTAATTTACCTGAAATAGCAATTCCATTAGAACCTTGCGGCTCTTCAGCTTCTTTCTGTTTTTTTAACTGTAGGGCTTCCATTTTTGGCAATTCCATATCACTTTCATAAAAAGCAGCAATTTTTTTTGTTGAAATTCGCTCAATATCGCCCCCAATTGATCCCTCACTGAAGTACATTGGCATCCATGGTTCAAAATGAGTCAGCAATCTCGGTTTTACTTTTGGGTGTGTATATAAATAGTAATTGACCCCGTCAGCAAAGGCATCACACAACTCTTTTAACCAAGCGGGACTGTTTTCATAATTCGCTTTTGCCTCTTCTTCCGTCATGAACAGTTTTGCACGCAAATCGCTATACAACGCCTCTTCCCCATCTACTTCTGCCAACCTACCTGTTGCCCAAATATAATTTTGCTCTACTCTATTAAAATCATCTTCGCATTGGGCATACAACAATCCGAACACTGCATCGGCATCTGTCTTACCATAGATATGGGGAACTCCAAAATCATCTCTTATAATTTCAACATTCGCAGCTTGGGCTTCCCATTTTTCTATTTCTCCCTTCTCTGGCTTATTAGTCTTACATGATAAAACCAATACAAATGCCAACAAGTAAATTATTCTGTTCATGAATGCTTATTTTTTTTAATTTTTGAGATATATAAAAGTACTTGAATTTTACCAACTTCCACTTGCTCCTCCACCGCCAGAACTTCCTCCGCCCCCAGAAAAAG
>NZ_JBDVOT010000078.1:0-23363 GCF_039968975.1 Maribacter sp.
TATATTAGCATCAGAAGCACAGTATGATTCTGAAAGTTGTGGTCTTGAAGAAGCTATGAGTTATACAATCGACGCAGAAAAATATGCCATTGATTCTCGTGATTTTTCTACAGAAGCTTTTGAAAATGTAAAAAATGCGGCAAAGGCGAATAATCTAGGAAATTTACAGTTCTATATGCGAAAGGCACAGCGTTTAATGCGAGATGCTCAAGATGCTGCAGATTCATCTGTATATGCAGCGGATAATGCGCATTACAGCTGTAGTCATGATATGGACCATGCAAGTATAAATAACTAAAACTACTTTTCTTTCTTGTTTACTAACCCCTTTGTAAATTCATTTAAGGTCTCTACTTTTTCCTCAAAATCACCTTTGATGGTTTTTCTGAATTCGTTGAGGTTTTGAACCAAATCATCAATATTTTCAGGAATAACATCCTCAAAAAATTGACGTAGTCTTTTGGCTGTAGTCGGTGATTTTCCGTTTGTAGAAATAGCTACTTTTACATTGCCCTTGGTCACGATTCCGCCCATATAGAAATCACAAAATGGAGGGTTATCGGCAACATTTACCAGTATTTGTCTTTCCCTACAATCATGATATACTTGCTCGTTTACAGGTACATTATCTGTAGTGGCAATGGCTAGATGTTTTCCTTTTAAATAAGAAACATCGTAAGGAGCCACATTCATTTTTATATTGAATTTGTTGGCCAATGCTATAGTTTCTTCTCTAAACATTGGTGAAACCATTTCAACTTGTGCTGTAGGACTTGATTTTAATAAAAAAGTCAATTTTTCTAAGGCAACATTTCCACCACCAACGATTAGTATATGTAGGTTAGATACTTTTAAAAATACGGGGTAAAGTTCATTCCGTTCCATGTGATGTTTTGTTTTCTTCTGTTTTGTAATTGATAGTAACTCTCGTTCCTTTCCCAATTTCAGAGTTTATAAAAAGTCTGCCGTTAATATAGTCGATTCGTTCTTTCATAAAAAACAGACCCATACCGCCTTCGCTATTATTTTTGGGTAGTTTGCCTAAAATAGAGTCGTCAAAGCCCTTGCCGTCATCATCTATAACCACACTTAAAATAGGATAAGAGTAATTTAAGGTAACTAAAATATAATTGGCTTCAGCGTACTTTATAGCGTTGTTAACGGCTTCTTGCGTAACACGGTAAATGTTAGTTTCGGCAAGGGAATCAAACCTAATATTTGCATCTGTTTTATTTTTGAACAATACGGTTTTGCCTGTAAGTTTGGAAAGCTCGGTCGTCATTTTATGGATAGCAGGAAAAATGCCGTGATCACTCAACTCTGGCGGAGTAAGATTAAAAGTGGCTGTTCTAACCCCTTTTATAAGGTCAGAGGTTAAGGCTTTTAAGTAGGCGATTTTTTCTCCGGTTTTAACCTGGTCTTCAATATCTATAGACTCGATATTAAATTTTAGTGCTGTCAACATTTGTCCAATACCGTCATGTATATCTTTGGCTATACGCTTGCGTTCCTCTTCTTGACCTTCAACAATCTGGCTTGCTTGCACCTTCTTTTGCTGCATGCGCTCCTCAAAATTTTGCTTGGTCAATTGCTGCACCTTAAGCTGGTTTTCTTTACGCTCGGTAATATCTGAACATAAAATTAAAATGTCTTGCTCTAATGAAGACTGGTGCATGGGTACAATAGACATATCTAACCAAAGATTAATGCCTTTGGCGTTCACTACTTGTAACTCTTCTGTTCGTATAACCTTTTTTCTGTTTATTTTCAACACCTCTTTCAAATACGATTGCTGACCCTCTTCTGCAGTCAATATTTCAGAAATAGGCTTATTTATAGGTGTGGTCTCATGACCTAAAAGATCTAAAAACTTTTTACTTATAAAAACAATACTGCCGTCTTTACGAATACTCGCAAAAAGTGCGGCATTGTCAATAACAAAATTCAGTTCTTGCAGTTCTTTTAAAGAGCGTTCCTTTTCATCATATAGACTTTGAATCTTTTCTAATTGTCCTTTAGACTCTTCGTCTTTACCCATAAGGTGACCAATGGTATTTTTAATTTGGATGGATAGAGGTCTAAAAATTACAAAAATTTCTAATAGAAGAATTAATAATGAAAAAGCAAGTAACCAATACTCTTTCTGTTTTAATTTTTGAAGTTGTTCATTGCTACGGGCATCATATTCATTTACAATTTGATCCATGAGATTTAAAAACGTGCGCTCATTGTTCAACAGGGCATCTATATCTGTTTGCTGAACAATGGTATCAATATTTTGCTGGTGCGATGCCAATACATTCTCGACTGCATTAACCATTGCCGAATGATGAGGGTCAAGCTCTTTAAATAATGTTCGTACCTTTGGGTCATCTTCATAAGGTAGATTAAAAGAGGCATCTCCTAAGTGAAGACCTAAGTGAGATACCTTCCAAACGGCGAGGGTTTTCTCTATCTCAGAGAGCACCATCTTTTTATCTTCTGGGTCACTAAGTTCTTTTAAAAGTAAGGTCTCTTTTGTCAATTTTTGACTAAAAGCACGTTGTCTACCGGCTATGTTTATAAGTTCAGAATCGCCAGACTGTGCTTTTAGGTGCAATTGAATAAGTACTTGAGCTATTATAACGGTAAGCGCTATGGCTGCCAATGCCAATAAATACCATTTACGAATACGTATAAATGTAGCCGTGTCCAATGGTATATTCTGCTCGTTATTGGCCATAAAAAATGTATAGTAAATTGTAATTAGGCTTGAAGTGCCTTGGTAATCAAATCTAAAGAAAATTTAGAGAGCGGTAATTTTAATGCAGCTTCTTGGCCTTTAATAGACATCTTTCTCCATGTTTTCTGAAGGATATCTATGGTTTTGTCTTCCTCATGTTTATGTGCAAAAGGCTCAAAATAGAACTCTAAGAATACTAAACAGATTACATCTTCCAATGCTTGGGTTTCTTCGTTTTTCTTTAGCTGTTTTTTCTCTAAAAGAAACTTAACGTTGTCAATGGTTTCGTCATCATAACCTACATCCTCTAAAATAGAAGCAGCTTTCTTTGCATGAAACTTCTTTAATTCTTGTCGCCATCTCAAATAGCCTTCGCGGTTCATTTCATAGGATTCTCTCGGTATTTCCCATCTACAGATATGTTGACATCTTGCGGTTAACCGTAGCGCTTCAGATGCTGTTGGGTCAAATTCGTTTAATCGCTCTGTCATTCTAATACCGTAAAGTACTTCTTTGGGGTAGGTAGTACCTTCAAAAACTTCAGTATTGGGATCTTGCTTATTGGCTTCGTCAAAATGTTGAAATGCTACTAATAATTTATCCGTGGTCGCCATAAGTCTTATGTTTACTCAAAGCTATTCAGAAAAGCCAACATACACAAAGTCATCTTCAATTTTAATAGGATATACCGCTATTGGATCCAAATCACTATTTAAATTTTCGCCATTTTCTAAGGAAAATGTCTTTTTGTGTAACGGACAGGCTACCATTGGTATCCCCTTATGGTCACCAATCATACCTCTACTTAGAACCATTTCTTGTTTTTCAGGAGAAAGGTTTTGGCAAGCGTACCATGTATTTAGTCGTTCAAAATTAAATACGGCAATTTGTAGATCTTTATATTTTACACAAGCGCCTCCATCTTTTGGAAACGCAGTAACCGGTGCTGCTTTAAACCAAACGGTTACTTCCTCTGGTTTTACGGTCTTATATTTATCTGAAATTATAGTCATTGTTTAAATTTTAGAAATTGGTTGTTTAAAACGTAGTTAGATCCATTTTTCTGGCATTTTTTGTTCTCTTAATGGAACAAAAACTAAGTTGTCATCTTCTTCTTCACTATTTACAAAGTGATTAAAACGTTTCATCATTTCTGGGTCGTTAATAGCTTGTGTCCATTCACACTCAAACTTATTAACTAGTGTTTGCATTTCATTTTCTAAATCTTCTGCAATCCCTAATTTATCATCTATAATTACATCTTTTAAATAATCAAGACCACCTTCTAAACGTTCTTGCCACGCTGCTGTTCTTTGTAAAGGTTTTGCAGTACGCATGTATAACATTAGGTAACGGTCTATATACTTAATTACGGTTTCATTATCTATTTGTTCTGCAAATAACTCAGCATGTCTTGGTGTAGCGCCACCGTTACCGCCAAGGTATAAGTTCCAACCACCTTCTACAGCAATTAAACCAAAATCTTTTCCACGAGCTTCGGCACATTCACGAATACAGCCAGAAACACCACCTTTAATTTTGTGTGGAGCACGTATTCCTCGGTATCTATTTTCCAATTCAATACCAAAACTTACACTTTCAGCCATACCGTATCGGCACCATGTAGAACCTACACAAGTCTTTACTGTGCGTAAAGATTTTCCGTAGGCATGTCCGCTTTCAAAACCATGGTCAATTAAATCCTTCCAGATTAATGGCAATTGGTTTAAGGTAGCACCAAATAAATCAATACGAACACCACCAGTTACTTTGGTGTATAAATCATATTTTTTAGCAATTTCTCCAAGAGCAATTAGCTTATCTGGTGTAATTTCTCCACCAGGAACACGAGGAACAACAGAATACGTTCCATTACGCTGAATGTTTGCTAAGAATCTATCATTAGAATCCTGTATGGCATACTCTTTATTAGCGGTATCTGCATTAATACTAGCCATTAAAGAAGCGACAAGCGGTTTACACAATTCGCAACCATGACCACCGTTTCCGTGATTATCAAGAACTTCATTAAATGTTTTATAGCCTTTTACTTGAATGATTTTATATAAATCTTGTCTGTTTAAATCAAAGTGTTCGCAAATTGAATCTTTAACTTCTATACCTAAAGATTTTAGAGTAGCCTCGGTAAGATCTTTTACCATGGGCTTACATCCACCACAACCAGTACCTGCTTTAGTACAAGTAACCACATCGGCAAGGTCCTTAGATTC
This sequence comes from Maribacter sp., assembly GCF_039968975.1. GTDB lineage: Bacteria > Bacteroidota > Bacteroidia > Flavobacteriales > Flavobacteriaceae > Maribacter. Next base: position 4,954 of record NZ_JBDVOT010000078.1, read on the forward strand.
ACCACTCTCAATAGTACTGCAAATTTGTCCTTTTGTAACATTTTCACAAGAACATATTTGTGCTTCATCTGGTAAATCCATAACATCACCAAAAGAACCACCACCTTCACCTGCAGGTAAAATTAATTGTGCAGGATCTTCAGGAATAGCCATTCCATTTAAAAATATTTGGTGCAGCATGCTATAATCTGATGCATCACCAACTAGAATTCCTCCTAACAGTTTTTTGCCGTCAAGACTAACATTGATTCTTTTATATAAATGCTGTGTTTTGTTTTCAAATATAATAGAGTGTCCTTTTGAAGCTGGCATAAATGGCTCTCCAAAACTAGCAACATCAACACCAATTAGTTTTAATTTGGTAGACATGTCTATTGATGCGGGCATTAAATCGTCCGTTTTACCTAAAATCTGCTCAACGGCAATACCGGCCATATCGTATCCAGGGGCAACCAAACCATATATCATTTGATTGTAAAGAGCAATTTCGCCAATGGCATATATATTACTGTCAGATGTTTGCATTTTGTTGTCCACGACGATACCGCCACGAACACCAACTTCTAATCCCGAATTTTTTCCTAGTTCATCCCTTGGGCGAATACCTGCAGAAACTACTAACATTTCAACATCTAGAACGTCATCTTCTCCAAATTCCATTCCTGTAATGTATCCATCATCCCCAAGAATTTGATTGGTGGCTTTGCTTAAGTGAATGTTTAAACCAATAGATTCCAGTTTTAATTGTAGTACCTGACTACTTCTAGAATCTAACTGTCTTGGCATTAATTTAGGCGCAAACTCTACAATATGTGGTTCTAGGCCCATATCCATAACCGCTTTACCAGCCTCAAGCCCTAGCAGCCCGCCACCTAATACCGCAGCTTTAGCATTTGGGTTCTTTGCTTTTATTTTAGCTGCATAAGCCAACATGCCTTCTAAATCTTCTATAGTTCTGTATACAAAAACACCTTCTTTTTCAACGCCTTTAATTGGAGGTACAAAAGCAGATGATCCTGTAGCTAAAACAAGGTAGTCATAAGAAAACGCTCTGTCTTTTGCCGTAGTTATGGTTTTATTAGTTCTATCGATGTCCGCAACGCGTTCATCTACGATTAATTCTATACCATTTTCTGCGTACCATTCCGCAGGAGCCATTTCTAAAGCTTTAGCATCTTGGTTTTCAAAAAACTCACTTAAGTGAACTCTGTCGTACGCCGGTCTTGGCTCTTCACCAAAAACAATAAGTTTAAATTGTTTGCTTTCCTCTTTAGCGACAAACTTCTCACAGAATTTGTACCCTACCATTCCATTACCGACAACTAGTATAGTTTTCATACCCTTATTATTTATGCTACACAGCAATATTACGTATAAATACGTATATATTCTATAATTATACCAAAATAAATACGTATTATTGTTGCAGAATCGATAATTAATAATGCTAAATACTATGAAGATGGAATTGGAGAAAACAGCAAAAGTAAGCTTGGTTGGAGCAGGACCGGGAGCAAAAGACCTAATAACAGTAAGGGGTTTGAGGGTTTTAAATGAGGCGGATGTTATTTTGTACGATGCATTAATTAGCGACGAATTATTATCTGAACTACGTACTGATATTCCTAAGATTTATACAGGAAAAAGATGTGGTAAGCACTCTCATACTCAAGATGAAATTAATGAATTGATAGTCAAATACGCGTTTGAATTTGGACATGTAGTAAGATTAAAAGGCGGAGATCCTTTTGTTTTTGGTAGGGCAAACGAAGAGATAGAATATGTAGAAGCATTTGGTATACCTGTAAGTATTATACCCGGAATATCAAGTTCAATTGCCGTACCGTCTAGTCAAGGAATACCTATGACCAAAAGAGGGGTAAGTAGTAGTTTTTGGGTAATGACTGCCACTAAGAAAGATGGTACATTCTCTCAAGATTTACAATATGCCGCAAAATCATCTACCACAATGGTCATATTAATGGGTATAAAAAAGCTAAGTAAAATAATAGACGAGGTTAGTAAATATAGGGGTAGAATGACCCCTGTTGCTGTAATACAAAATGGAACAACAGAAAATGAGCGGTGCGTTGTGGCAACCTTAGATACTATTCATCAGTACCAATCTTCTATAGATACAAACATGCATGGAATCATTGTAATAGGTGATGTTGTAGCTGATCATCCATCCTTTTTTGAAGAAGAAGTGCAACGTATATTACATGATGCTATTTAAAGTGTTTTTACTCAGTAAATGACTTGTATCTACTCAGCATTTACTAAAAAATGCACCTGTTTAAAATTTGAAAATTAGTAATAATTGATTTTTGTTATCCTGAAATTCCGAATACTACAAATTTGTATTCCTCATACTAGATATTATGTAATTATACGTAGTAAATGTGTAAAACATACAAAACTACGTATAATTACGTATAAAATATATTAGGTTTGTACTGATTCATAAACATAATATTAAATAGCATGGAAAATCAATCCAAAAAATCTACTACTTTAAAGTTAACTGACTTAAAAAGTATGCCCATTCGTACTTTCTGGATTACATCGATAGCATTCTTTATATGCTTTTTTGCATGGTTTGGTATAGTTCCTTTTATGCCAGATGTAGTTAAGGATTTGGGATTGACTCCTGATCAAAAATGGAACTCTATTATATTAGCGGTTACAGGAACTGTTTTCGCTAGACTGTTAATTGGTAAGCTTTGTGATAAATATGGTCCTAGATTGTGTTATACCTATTTGTTAATCTTGGGTGCCATACCCGTAATATTGATAGGATTTGTTCAAACACCTACGCAATTCTTAATATGTAGACTGTTTATAGGTTTTATTGGTGCATCATTTGTAATTACTCAGTTTCACACTTCAATTATGTTCGCCCCCAATATTGTTGGTACTGCCAATGCTACTTCCGCAGGATGGGGAAATTTAGGTGGTGGTGCCAATCGTCTTGGTATGCCATTAATTGCAGCTGCAGTAGTAAGTTTTGGAGTTGCAGATGAAATTGCGTGGAGGTATTCTATGATTATTGCCGGTGTTATTGCAATGATAATGGGTGTTGTATACTATTTTTTTACACAAGATACTCCTGAAGGCAACTTCAAAGAATTAAAAGAAGCTGGTAAAATGCCAAAGCTTAAAAAAGATGAAGAATCATTTGTTAGTGTATTGAAAGATTATAGAGTGTGGATTCTCTTCATCGTATACGCAGCATCTTTTGGAATGGAGCTTACCGTGTACGGTACTATGGATGATTATTTGCAGAATACATTCGGACTAACAAGATCCACTGCGGGTAACTTGGTGCTTTCATTTGCACTCATGAATATCTTTGCCCGTACGTTGGGTGGATTCTTCGGTGATCGTTTTGGTAGGCTTAAAGGCTTACGCGGCAGGGTACTTTTCTTGACCGTAATACTAGCGCTTGAAGGGGTTATGCTTTCAACATTCTCTTTAGCCACAAGTTTTGCAATGGGTATCGTATTCTTAATTGCCTTTAGTTTAACCGTGCAAATGGCAGAAGGGGCAACCTTCTCGGTAGTACCATTTATAAACAAAAAAGCAATTGGTTCTATATCTGGTATTGTTGGTGCTGGCGGAAATGTAGGTGCATTTTTAGCTGCTATTTTATTAAAATCTAAATCGGCATTGGCAGAGACCAACGCCTTGGCTGCGAATGCTAATTTAGGCGAAGAGGCTATGAAGGCGGCACAATCTGCAGCCGCATCAGGAGCAGTTTCTAGCGGTTACTTTATTATTGGCGGTTTTGTAATTGTTACCGCGTTGACAACTTTGGCTATTAAATTCTCTGCAGAAGATGAAAAACAGGTGAAGGAGGAATTGAAAAAATCGGAATCTCCAGTTGTTAAATTATCTCCAAGCACTATATAAATAAAATTATCTATGCGTACAGGCACAACAAACATATCAAAGTTTTCTTCCGAAAATTCGGAGTTACTTGATAGTGCCTGTGGAGTTTGTACCAATAAGAAATGCTTAATTCAAAAGAACATTCATTCTTCTAATATTGAAAAATTAGTTCAAGCTAGAAAAGAAATTAAATGTAAAAAAGGGCAGCAGTTTATCATGGAAGGTGCTTCTGTTACAGGTCTGTTTTTTCTATTGAGTGGTAAGGTAAAAGTATTAAGGACCGGGCTTCATGGTAAAGAACAAATTGTTCGTTTTGCGGTACCAGGTGAAATAATAGGGCATAGAGGTTTTGGTACAGAAGAGACGTACCCCATAAGTGCCATTGCTTTAGTAGATTGTACCTTATGCTATTTTTCAAAAGAATTACTTCAAGAAACATTAAGGGAAACACCTAGTCTAACCTATGATTTTATGTTGTTTTATGCGAATGAACTTAACCGCAGTGAAATTCGAGTAAAATCGTTATCTCAAATGACGGTTAGAGAACGGGTCATTGATACCTTATTATACATCAATCGCAAATTTGGGCAAACCAACGGATTTTCTTCCCTGCTATTAAGTAGACGTGAGTATGCAGATTATGCAGGTACCACAGAAGAACAGGTCATAAGAATGTTCTCTATTCTTAAAAAAGAAGGCTTATTACTTACCAAAGGTAAAAGAGTAGGTATTTCTAATATTGAATTACTTAAAAAAGAAATATCAGAGCACAATTTCTACCTAGACAGCTAATAGTACGTATTTCTTTCACTCCTTCATTTACGTAGTTAACACGATTCATTTTAATGTATTTAAGATATTGAAAAACAGCAATTTATTTGTAGAACCTGTTTTTTGGCAGTTTCTAATATGGCTTGTAGGTGGGTTTTAATATGGTATAAAAAGAGGTTTAAACATCGCTTATATCATTTATGAAAAATGCTGTTACGTATATATTTGTTCAAATAAGTATTAATACGTAGAACACTAAATAAATAAGATTATGAAAAACATTTTTACTTCATCTATTTTAACCCTTTCCTTCGCCTTGGTATTTACGGCCTGTGGTGATACAAAGAGTAAGAAGACCGAAACGGTTTCTGAAGAAGCTGTAGCATCAAAAACTAAAATGCTAGATATTGAAAAGCCACAATTAACATTTGGTTTCATAAAGCTTACAGATATGGCACCGTTGGCCATTGCAAAAGAAAAAGGCTTTTTTGAAGATGAGGGACTTTTTGTTTCGGTAGAAGCACAGTCTAACTGGAAAAATGTTTTAGACCGTGTAATTGACGGACAATTAGACGGATCACATATGTTGGCAGGTCAGCCAATTGCTGCAGGAGCAGGTTTTGGTAGACAAGCAGAATTGGTTACTCCGTTTTCAATGGATTTAAATGGTAACGGAATTACGGTATCTAACGATGTTTGGTCTAAAATGAAGCCGAATGTACCAGCAGATTCAGATGGTAAGCCAATTCACCCAATTAAGGCAGATGCTTTAAAGCCGGTAATTACATCTTATAAAAATGAAGGGAAACCGTTTAAAATGGGAATGGTTTTCCCGGTATCTACTCACAATTACGAATTACGTTATTGGTTAGCTGCAGCAGGTATTCACCCGGGTATGTATACAGCAGATAATGTGCAAGGTCAGATAGATGCAGAAGTTTTACTTTCTGTTACGCCTCCGCCACAAATGCCGGCTACATTAGAGTCTGGTACTATTTACGGATACTGTGTAGGAGAGCCTTGGAACCAACAAGCGGTTTTTAAAGGTATTGGTGTGCCGGTTACTACAAACTATGACATCTGGAAGAACAACCCTGAGAAAGTATTTGTAATGACAAAGCAATTTGTGGAGCAAAATCCTAATACGGCAATAGCGGTAACCAAAGCATTGATCAGAGCTGGTAAATGGTTAGATGAACCTGCAAATAGAGCTGAAGCGGTAGAAATATTATCTATGTCTCAATACGTAGGTGCGCCAAAAGAAGTACTGGCTAATTCTATGACAGGAACATTTGAATTTGAAAAGGGAGACAAGCGCGAAATGGTAGATTTTAATGTATTCTATAAGTACAACGCAACATATCCATTCTATTCTGACGGTATTTGGTTCTTAACTCAAATGCGTAGATGGGGACAAATTCCAGAAGCGAAATCATCAGATTGGTATGCATCTACAATTAAAGATATCTACCGTCCAGATATCTGGAAAAAAGCGGCAGATCTATTAGTGGCAGAAGGTCAAATTCCTGCAGCAGATGTGCCAGATACAGATGGTTACAAAGCAGCAACGGCAGATTTCATAGATGGCACAAGCTATGATGCCAAAGACCCAATTGGGTATATCAACAGTTTCTCTATTGGTAACAAAGACAAGAAATAATTAAAGCAATTCATTGACCCTAAACTAGATATTATGGAACAGGAAATGGTCTTAAAAAAGGAAAAGAGTATGTCTACAAATTTTAAGCAGATACTTGCTAAACTTACACCAAGTATAAAAAAGGATGGTATTATGAAATCCTTAAAAAATACTGGTATAACACTACTATCCATATTATTGTTTTTAGGGTTATGGCACATGGGTTCCAAAGCCTTATATAATAAAGAGGCAGATTATAAGATTGAAAAAGCATTGACGGAAAGAGGCGAAGAAGCTGCGGCTGCAGAACGTGCATGTATTGAATCTGGTGATAGTAGTTGCCAGCCAAATACATTGCCTTCTCCTTCTCAAGTATGGGCATCATTAAAATCTTTAGTAGCGGATCACCATGTAATTAGTGCTGACAAAGCTGCTTTCGCAGAGAAAATGGCGGCTACCAATGAAAAAATGATCGCTGCAGGTAAAGACCCAATTGTTTATACAGGTAGAGCTTCATTTATCGACATTGTTTTAACAAGTATTAAAACAGTATTCGCCGGTTTTCTTTTAGCATTATTGATTGCAGTGCCTATCGGGATTATTATAGGTCTTAGTCCGTCATTACGTAGTGCCTTCAATTGGTTCATTCAAATTTTTAAACCAGTATCCCCAGTAGTATGGTACTTATTGGTTTTTATGATCGTAAAAACTTTGTACATCGGTGACAGTTCAGATAATGCTTTTGTTATCTCATTTATAAGTGTTGGTTTTTGTGCCATGTGGGCCACGTTGGTCAATACGGCAATGGGTGTTGCATCTGTAGATAAAGATTATATCAATGTTGCCAAAGTATTAAAGCTGGGCACTTTTCAAAAAGTATTCAAGGTGATTTTGCCCTCTTCATTACCGCTGATTTTTACAGGACTACGTATTACACTTTCTGTAGCGTGGATGGTATTGATCGCTATTGAACTTTTAGCTCAAAGTCAAGGTTTAGGTCTTTTTGTATGGGAAGAGTTTCAAAACGGAGCCAATGACTCAAATGCAAAAATTATTGTGGCAATGTTCGTCATCGGTATCATTGGTTTCTTGTTAGATAGACTAATGCTAGCCGTACAGAATATGGTTTCCTTCAATAAAAACGAAATGGCATAACGCTTTCAAAAGATAGAACATGGCATACTTAGAACTAAATAATATATACAAAACCTATGGTAAGGGAGAGAATAGTACAGAGGTACTTTCTAATATCAACCTTACTATGGATGAAGGAGAGTTTGTAGCTATTGTAGGCTTTACCGGTAGTGGAAAAACCACTTTGGTCAATCTTATAAACGGGTTATTACAACCTACTAGCGGAGAAGTTCTTTTTAAGGGAGTTCCTGTTACCGATACCAGTCATGAACGCGGTGTAATATTTCAAAACTATTCACTTTTACCGTGGTTGACCGTAGGACAAAATATTTACATGGCCGTAAAAGAGGCTTTTCCAAAAGACAGTAAAAAAGTGCTGATGGAAAGGGTAAAAGAGTATGTAGCTATGGTAAGTCTTAGTCCGGCAATCAATAAAAGACCTAAAGAATTATCTGGTGGTATGCGTCAAAGAGTAGCGGTTGCCCGTGCGTTGGCTATGAATCCAGAAATGATCATTATGGATGAACCTTTAGGAGCTTTAGATGCATTGACCCGTGGAAATCTACAAGATGAAATTTTGAATATTTGGAGTCAAGACAAACGTACCGCATTATTGATTACCAATGATGTGGATGAAGGTATTTACATGGCAGATAGAATTATTCCTTTAAAGCCGGGACCAAATGCAACGTTAGGTCCGGAGTTTAAAATTGACATTGAAAGACCAAGGGATAAAACGGCAATGAACGATAACCCTGAATACAAGAAAACCAGAAATGCCATTATAGAATACTTGATGGACATAGGTGATGAAAGAAAAACAGTTTCTGACGTAGAATATAAATTACCGGAGCTTACGCCTAAAAGCTTTGTAGCCTAAAGAAATAGCAAATGAACACAACACTACAATCTAACGAAGTATATTCAGAAAATGGCATTGTCTATCCATCAAAAGTTATGCTGGATCTAGCTAAACTAAAGAAAGTATATCCAACGCCAAAAGGAGATTATGTGGTACTTGAAGATTTGAACCTGCAGATTCTAAAAGAAGAATTTGTAACCATAATAGGGCATTCGGGTTGTGGTAAAACAACCATGCTTTCTATGATTGCAGGGTTAAACCCAATCTCTGGCGGTAATATTTCCGTTTTGGGGAATCCGGTTAAAGGTCCGGGACCAGATAGAGGGGTTATTTTTCAATCTCCAAGTTTAATGCCTTGGATGACGGCTTTACAAAATGTATTGCTAGGGGTAAATCAGGTTTTTCCACACGCAACAAAAGGGCAACGTCAAGACATTGCAAAATACTATTTACATAAAGTAGGTCTAGAAAATGCATTCCACAAAAAAGCATCAGAATTATCTCAAGGTATGCAACAACGTGTGGGTATTGCCAGAGCATTTGCCATAAAGCCAAAAGTATTGTTGTTAGATGAGCCTTTTGGAATGCTAGATTCTTTGACCAGGGGAGAACTACAGGATATTCTCATAGAAATTTGGAACAAAGAAAAGATTACTGCGGTCATGATTACACATGATGTCGATGAAGCCATCTTTTTAGCAGATCGTGTGGTGATGATGACCAGCGGACCAAAAGCTAAAATAGGAGATATCCTATCCATAGATTTTGAAAGACCACGTACTAGAAAATCAGTTTTAGAGAACGATAATTATTATACCTATAGAAAACACCTCATAGACTTTTTAGAACACTAACAAATAACTCAATCAAACATTAAAAATTACGATTATGAAAAAGCAATATTTACTCATCACCTTATTGTTTCTGGCAGCAAATTCAATTTATGCACAATTTACATTAGACGGGCAATTTAGACCAAGAACAGAATATAGAAATGGCTATAGTAATTTAATACCAGATGCGGCAGATGCCGGTTTTGCAATATCTACACGTGCGCGTTTAAATGCTAAATATGAGACCGAATCATACCAGTTTTATCTAAGCTTGCAAGATATAATGGTCTGGGGAGAAAACAGACAAATTCTACCAGATGACCAGAACGATTCTTTTGCCGTTTTTGAAGCTTGGGCAAATATAAATTTAGGCAAAGGATGGTCTACAAAATTAGGTAGGCAAGTTATCAGCTATGATGATCAACGTATTTTTGGCGGATTAGATTGGGCGCAACAAGGTAGAAACCATGACGCGGGACTTTTAAAATATAAAAAAGACAAGTTCATGTTAGATGTAGGTCTAGCATTTAGTCAAGATTTTGATAACCCTACAGGTTTTCAATGGGCAGGCACAGCCTACAATACTACAGGATTTTTTACATATAAAACCATGCAGTATGTATATGCAAAACAACAATGGGATAAATTCTCGGGCAGCATATTGGCATTGAATAACGGATTCCAAAATTTTGATACTGCTGGCGCTGCAGACGGAGTAAGTAATTTACAGACCATAGGTACACATTTAGGGTATAAAACAGGTAGTTTCAGCGCAAATGCAAATCTGTTTTTACAGACGGGTGAAAGACAAAATGAATTGAAAAGTAGTGCCTATTTATTAGGTTTAGAACTTGGGTTCAAGGCAAGTGATAAAGTAACTCTAGGTATAGGTACAGAAGTTATCAGTGGCGACAAAGCAGATTCTACAGACAAAACAGAAGCATTTTTTCCATTATATGGAACCAATCATAAGTTCAACGGATTCATGGATTATTTCTACGTAGGTAACCATGCAAACTCTGTAGGTCTTTTTGATATTCATGCAAGTGCAAAATTCGATTTAGGAAAGCAATCTAGTTTATTGGTCAAAGTGTTGAACTTTAGCGGAGAACAAGAATTAGCAAGCGGTGAAAAATCATTGGGTACAGAAATAGATTTGGTTTTTGCCAAAAAATTCAATGGTTATGGTTTGGCAATTGGGTATTCTCAAATGTTCGCTGCAGATGGTATGTATGAGTTAAAAGGAATTACAGAAGACCTAGCGGCAAGCAGTCAAAATTGGGCTTGGGTACAGTTAACGATCAAACCTAAATTTTTGAATACTAAGAAAGAATAGTTTTATAGAAGTAAGTAGTTAGTTAAACGGTCTGTACAGCTATGGTTGTATAGACCGTATTTTTATTTTTAAAATATTACGTAATTTAGCATGTTACGTATAATTACCTATATTTTGAGTGAAACAACGAGGATAGTATTGGCAGATGATCACGCTTTGGTAAGGGACGGAATCCGTTCTTTATTGGAATCGGAATCTGATTTAGAAGTAATTGGTGAGGCCGCAAATGGAAAAGAAGCTATTGAGCTGGTAGGCAAAGTAACTCCAGATATTTTAATCATAGATATTAGAATGCCGGTAATGAACGGTATAGATGCCGTTGCAGAATTGACCAAAAGCAAATCAGAGGTAAAGACCATTATACTCTCTATGCATGATTCTGAAGAATATATCTTAAAATCAATAAGTTCAGGTGCCAATGGGTATTTATTGAAAGATACCGATAAGTCAGAATTTATAAAGGCAATACATACGGTAAGAGAAGGCGGTAAATACTTTAGCGGAGACATAAGTAATGTTCTTGTAAATAACTTATTGGGTGCTAAAAAAGAGGTGGTAAAAGAAGAAGCGCCACGCAAAACCGGTGATAATGTCTTTGACCTGACCAATAAAGAATTGAAAGTGTTAGAATTGGTGTTATCAGGGTTGACTAATCAGCAGATTTCAGAGAAACTTCAAAACAGTAAACGTACTATTGAAACACATCGTTTTAATTTAATGCGTAAGATGGATGTAAAAAACCTCATCGACCTTTCTAAAAAGGCACAGAAGCATAATTTGATTTAGAGATTTTTATTCTCCTTAAAACGAATTTTTTTCATCTTTAATTCATTCTAAAACCATAACGCTTATAGTTTAACGTACGTTTTCGTGTCGATGGGCTTCACACCACTGCTAACAACTTGAGCAAAATCGTATTATACAAGTATTTTTATCAAAATCAATAAAATGAAAGATCAGAATTTTAAAAATCACACAAAACTAGTAACAGGGTTTCACGGCGTATTATTTGTTGCCTTAGTTGCATTATTAGTTGGATCAGTATATCATCTTTTTAGAACCACCTCAGAAAACTTGTATTTAGCATCTTTAATGGTGTTAATTGCCATAATTTTGATCCTGATGGCTTGGTATGTGAGAACATTTCCTTTAAAAGTACAAGATAGAGCTATTAGAGCTGAAGAAAATTTGAGACATTATGTTATGACTGGAAAACTACTTCCTGCAGATTTGAAAATGTCGCAAATAATCGCCTTACGTTTCGCTAGCGATGATGAGTTTTTATCCTTGATGGAAAAAGCTTTAAAAGAAAAACTTTCTGCCAAAGAAATTAAATCGACTATCAAAAGTTGGAAAGGAGATTATTATAGAGTTTAATTTAGGTGCTCGAACTAAAAAATTTATAGGCGCAGGCCCATGCCGGAGCTAGTTCGTGACATTTCTTACAATATAGAATTTAAAGCTCATAACTTCAGTAAAGTTAAAATAAAGGATTAGAATAGCTTTTTGGTTCTTTTATGTAGTTACTATTTTAGTGCTACTATTTTCAATAGTTTTAATTATCATTGGGAATATGCCTTGTTTTGGAGATGGTTGTATGATTCATCTATTATATATCGTTGGCACTCCAGTTTTAATAATATTCGTTTTTACGACTAAAATCATTATCAAATAATCAAAAACAAAGTTTAAATAAAGGATACTTTATTTTAACATTCCAACACCTCACTTTCCTATTTATTGATCAATTCTCAGTGTCACCTTAACAAAATTGCGGATCACTCGATTTAATCCAAAACATTTACGATAAAAAAGTACGTATTTATACGTACTTTTTATAATTTGCAGTATACTTCTGAACCATTCTTTATCATTGATAAAATGAATAGTAATAAAACTCATAAAACAATATGTTCCTATTGCGGTGTAGGCTGCGGTATACTTGTAGATGTTGATACAAAAGGAACTATTTCGGTAGATGGTAATCCAGATTATCCATCTAATAAAGGTATGCTTTGTACCAAAGGGCGTAACCTCAACTACGTAGCTCAGGATACTACAGATAGAATTCTGTATCCAGAAATGAAATGGAGTAGAAATCATCCCTTGCAACGTGTTTCTTGGGATGCCGCATTTGAACGTGCTGCCGCGGTATTTAAAAGCATTATTGCCAGGCATGGTCCTGATAGTGTCGGTTTTTATGTGTCCGGTCAATGTCTAACAGAAGAATATTACCTCATCAATAAATTGACTAAAGGCTTTATAGGCACAAATAACATAGACACCAATTCTAGGCTTTGCATGAGTTCTGCCGTTGTGGGGTACAAAAAAACCTTGGGTGAAGACTCCGTTCCTATTTCATATGAAGATATTGAACTGGCAGATTGCTTTCTAATTGCAGGGGCTAACCCGGCATGGTGCCATCCTATTCTATATAGACGCTTAGAAAAGCATAAAGAAGAGAATCCACAGGTAAAAATAATTGTGGTAGATCCACGTAAAACACAGACTTGTGCTGGTGCAGACTTGCATTTACAGATCTTACCGGGTACAGATGTTATTCTATTCAATGCCATTGCACGTAGGTTAATAGAGAAAAGAAAAATAGATACAGCTTTCATTAAAAAGCACACTGCCAATTTTGAAGCTTGTAAAGAAATGGCGTATAGCCTGTCGCTTAAAGAGGCGGCAAAAAAATGCGGTATTCCTGTTGCTGATATTCGTAAGGCGGCAGAATATATTGGCAATGCCAAAAAGTTCATTAGTATGTGGACCATGGGGCTGAACCAAAGTGTTATTGGTGTAGCTAAAAATGTATCGCTATTAAACCTATCCTTATTAACAGGTCAAATAGGTAAGCCAGGATCAGGACCATTTTCATTAACCGGTCAGCCAAATGCCATGGGCGGTAGAGAAGTAGGTGGCATGGCAAGTTTGTTGGCGGCTCATAAAAATTTAGGTAATCCTGTTCATAGAAAAGAAGTATCGGATTTTTGGGGAGGCGGAGAAATTCAAGCCGAACCAGGTTACACGGCTACAGAAATGTTCGATGCCCTTGATGAAGGAAAGCTAAAAGCCGTTTGGATCGTATGCACCAACCCAGCGGTAAGTATGCCTAATTCTAACAAAGTAGAAAGAGCTTTAAAAAAGGCAAAGTTTGTTGTCGTTCAAGACATATCCCATAACTCAGAGACTACCAAATTTGCAGATTTGTTACTGCCTGCTGCAGGTTGGTTAGAAAAAGAAGGTACCATGACCAATTCAGAAAGACGAATTAGTTATTTACCTAAAGTGATAGATGCTCCCGGTGAAGCATTGCCAGATGCTGAAATCATTTGGCGTTTTGCACAAGCAATGGGTTATAGCGGCTTTGATTACAATAATAGTAGTGAGGTTTATGATGAACACTGTTTATTGACAAAAGGCACAGATATAGATATCTCTGGGCTGTCTTATGAAAGGTTGATAAATGAAGGTAGTTTTCAATGGCCTGTACCACATAAAACGCATAAAGGAACACCAAGGTTATTTACAGACCGTAAATTCTTGACCCACGATAAAAAGGCACATTTTAATGCGCCTTCTACCCTTTATAACAAATCTGAAGAAACAAATAGTGATTATCCGCTGATATTGAATTCTGGTAGAGTGCGTGACCAATGGCATACTCGTACCAAAACAGGTAAGGTAAAAAGGTTATTGACCCATATTCCCCAACCGTATTTAGAAATGAATGCGGTAGATGCTTATCTAAGAAAGATTAGGGAAGGTGATATTGCGGTTGTAAAAAGTAGAAGAGGTCAAGTACAGGTAAAGGTTCAGCTTAATTATGATATTCGTGAATTTGTTGTTTTCTTACCTATGCACTGGGGTAAGGTGTTGAACAATGATTTTGGTAGGGCAAATAATCTGACCAATGATTTGGTGGATCCAGTGTCTAAAGAACCAGATTTTAAGTATTGTGCCGTTGAGGTTACCAAGTTCGTAAAAGAAAAACAGAAGGTTGTTGTCATTGGAGCGGGAGCTGCAGCGTACCGTTTTATTCAATCATATAGAGAGAAGAATAGTCTAGATGAGCTTCATGTATTTTCAAAGGAAAAAGACCCATTTTATAACCGTGTCTTGTTACCGGAATATGTGAGTGATGAACTCTCGTGGGAAGCTTTGGAAAAGTTGAAGGATGGCGAATTGCAAAAGTTAGATGTTACGTTACACCCGGGTGTTGGTATCAATAATGTAAATGCAGATGACAAAACGGTAATAGATTCTAAAGGAGAAAAGCATAATTATGATTTGCTCATTATGGCAACCGGTAGTAGAGCCTTTATACCAAGTGATGTACAAATAAAATTACCGGGCCGTTTTACCATGCGTGAAAGAGGCGATGCAGATAAACTAAGAAAATATCTATTAGAAACGGGCTTGCAGGCAAAAGACCAGAATGTGGTCATTGTTGGTGGCGGACTTCTAGGGTTGGAGCTTGCGGCTGCTTTAAAGAAGATAAATATCAACATCAGTATTATTCAGCGAGCGCCTAGATTAATGGAGCGTCAATTAGATAGCGTGGCTAGCCGTTTGTTGGCAGAAGATGTTATGGAACGCGGTATTAATCTATACTTTGATAATGAAGTAAGTACTGTTTTTGAAGATAAAGAACAAAAACATAGCCTTTTGGTAAACCTGAAAACAGGGCGCACCATTCAGTGTAATGCAATTGTATATGCCATAGGTACTAGACCAAATATAGAACTGGCAAAGCAGACCGGCGTACATACACGTAGAGGTGTAGTGGTCAATTCATACCTACAAAGTAGTGACCCTTCTATTTTCGCTTTAGGAGAAATTGCGGAATTTAAAAATTCGTTGTTCGGTATTACTTCTGCAGCAGAGCAACAGGCAGATATAGCAGCTAATTTTATTCTTGGAGACTTTAGTAGTATTTACAATGGGTCTGTTTTAATGAACATATTAAAGTTTGAAAACCTTGATCTCTGTAGCATAGGTATGGTGAACTCACCAATTGGCGATTCTTCATATGAAGAAATTATTCTTATGGATGTTAGCAAGCGTTTCTACAAGAAATGTATTGTAAAAGATGATACGCTTAAAGGTGCCATTTTAATGGGCGATAAAAATGAGTTTGCAGAGTTTAAGAGGTTGATAGAAGAAGAAATAGAACTCTCTGAAAAACGAGACGAATTATTGCGTGGAGCATCCACATCTGTGCCGTTAAAGGGTAAATTGGTCTGCTCTTGTAGTCAAGTTGGTGAAGGCAATGTTATTGATGCCATCAATGGCGGCTGCTCTGATTTCAACAAATTGTGTTCAGAAACCGGGGCAGGTCTGGGGTGTGGTAGTTGTAAGCCCGAAATAAAGGATTTATTAAAGAAACAGCTTGTTTTAGCAAACTAAAAGAGTACAATATGAATGATGATCTGCATAGAATACTAATAAAGGGTGGTGTTACATCTCCTGGGGAATTAAAAGATATTATTACCATGTTAGAAGCTGCTGGACTAACAAGTGTCAATTTCGGCTCACGGCAAGATATTCTGTTTCCCCTAAAGGATGCAAAAGAAGAACAGCTAGAAAGTATCTCTAAATTCAATACGGATATCATTGCCAATCGTTCATTTCAGAATATTGTTAGCTCCTATGTGTCGGCAGATATTTTTGATATGACCCATTGGTTAAAGGGTTCTACCTATCTCTATATTTTAGAAGGATTTGACTTTTTGCCCAAGCTTAAAATCAATATTACAGATCCAAAACAACGCTTAGTGCCCATTTTTAGTGGTAACCTAAACTTTATAGCATCTGATCAAGAAGATTATTGGTACTTGAATATAAAATTACCGCATTGGAATTCAGCGGCATTTTACCCTGTGCTTATTTATAGTTGGGATATCAATTCTATCTCCAAACAGATTGAAGAAATATATGAAGACATCTCAGATATAGATGAGCTGTTCTTTATCATGAATAAAAACTTGGAGACCAATAACAAGACTATGGAAAAGGAATTAAAGGTTCCTTTTCAGACCTTTCCTTACTATGAAGGTATGAACCGGTTAGGGTCAGATTTATACTGGTTGGGTTTGTATTGGAGAAACAATAAATATGACCTGTCTTTCTTAAAAGAGTTCTGTGGCTTTTGCTTGGACAACAGTATAGGTAAAATATGTATTACCCCATGGAAATCATTTGTGGTAAAAGGAATAAAAAAATCTAGTAGACCAGAACTTGAACGTTTTCTAGGTAAAAAAGGTATCAATGTAAGGCACTCTCAACTAGAGATGAATTGGCATGTGCCCATTGATGACGGTGAGGCCTTAGAGCTAAAAAAATATTTGGTAAGAAGTTTTGATCAAAATGATATTAGCACTTATGGCCTCACCTTTGGTATTAGTAATGAAGTGGGTAAACGTTCACACTTTGCCTCGGTGATAATTGAAAAGAACAGTTTGCCCACTATCGTTAAAGAATTTGAAGTTCGCCCTACGTATAATGTTTTGCACTTTGAACATTTTGACCCCAATAGTCAAAACTACATTACTTATGCTCAAGACATAGACAAGATTGAATTACCAGGTTTATTGATGGAGTTAAGTAAAATGTATTTTGATCAATTAGGTCGCGTGGATGATAACGTAGAAAAGGCTAGTGTTGAAATTGTAGATGCTACCCAATCTTTGTTTCAGTGTCAAGATTGCCTTACCGTATATGACGAGTCTTTTGGTGATGAAGAATTAAACATAGCTGCGGGTACAAAATTTCAGGATATTGATGATAATTATGAATGTCCCGTATGCTCAGCACCAAAGTCTAGATTTAAAGAAGCGATGATACAAATGAGCTAAATGGCGTAAATAATGCATACTATGCATAACGTCAATGCATTAAGAAATAGCAAAAGAGATAAAAAATTGGTTTATGAAGTTAAGGTGCTAATGCCTATGGATCTAGATTTGTACTATAATCTTAAATAAGCCAACACTCATGACCAGAGTAAATATAGATAACCAAAGTAAAGAGCCAGTTTTGGCAAAAGCATTAAAACTAACTATAGTAATTGCTGCAATAGGCATATTGCTATGTATACTTCTAATGACCTTTGAATTGTAGAATATTGTTAGGTATTAAATTAAGGCTGCATTACGGGGAGTTCTAAAACTCTTTCCGGACCATAAAACTTAAGTGCAATACCAAATACAATTACAGAAATAATCATACCAACCATAAAAACGGTATAAGTCCACCGTAGAATTCTATACTTTCTTTCCAATACAATACCTAGAAAATAAAGATCCTTAGTTAATGAACTGTAGATGTAATCTTTATCTTTTATAAGCTCGTTCATAGCCCAATTGTATTGCTCCAACTTCATTTTATGAAAATTACCAAAGAACAATAAGTTTACTTTTTTTGTGGTAACTTCTTCTTCAGTAAACTGTCCGGTGGTAATATTCGGTTTTGTAGCTATAATAGACATCACCATAGAGATTACACTGAAAATTATAAATAGAAAAGTAGGGTAAAAAAGGTAATCGTTTGAAGGATTATCCAACTTGGGAACCAAATTTGCCAGTGCCATTGAAATAATTATGGCGTTTACCGAAAGTAGGATATTCGCTTTGGTGTCGGCAATATCGCTAAGTTTTAAGTGATTTTGAAGCGTTACCCTGTACAAGGTTTGTATTCCCCTATCAGGTAATTCTCCTTTGTATTTAGCTTTTAAACTTTCTTTCTTAATAAGCTCATTATTCTTTTTTCTGGCCTTAATGAGTCTCTTAATATTCTTGTCTTTTCCTTTTTGCCAATTATTGATGGCATAGTCCGTATAAAAACGATGTTTTGTACGTAAGAGAGTTATATTTTCTTCTCGCCAGTCTGCAGGCGAATTACGTTGCTTTTGTACCAAAGAAAGCTCTTCTCTCAACAGTT
>NZ_JBDVOT010000079.1:0-50201 GCF_039968975.1 Maribacter sp.
ACCTTTGTAGATACGTTAATACCTGCATTTGGTGGCAAAGGCTCTATTTTTGAGTTGGCTAAAATCTACTATGTTATTGTTTTGTATGGTGTGCCGTTCTTGGGTCTTAATATGATGGGCAATAACGTTATAAGATCAGAAGGCAAGCCAAAATTTGCCATGATCGCTATGATCATTCCTTCCATTGGTAATCTAGTTTTAGATTATTTGCTAATTAATGTGATGGATTACGGAATGGAGGGCGCCGCTTGGGCTACAACTATCAGTTACTTTCTGTGCTTTCTGTACATCGTTTACTTTTTCTTGTCCGATAAGTCAGAATTAAAATTAAGTCCGAAGTATTTACGTATCAAATTTTCGATAATCAAAGAAATCAGTTCACTTGGGGTGGTAACGCTCTCTCGCCAAGCTGTTGTGAGTGTTATTTATCTATTGATGAACAATATTCTTTTTGATCTGGGAGGCGAAGCAATGGTAGCTGTTTATGCCATTATCGGTAGAATGTTGATGTTTGCCCTTTTTCCTGTATTTGGAGTCACACAAGGCTTTTTACCAATTGCAGGGTTTAACTACGGTGCCCAGAAATATGATAGGGTGAAAGAATCTATTTATACCGCCATAAAATATGCAGCGCTATTGGCGACTTTAGTTTTTGCGGGACTCATGATTTTTCCTGCAGAAATAGCCGGACTTTTTTTAAGCCATAAGCCGGACATGAGCGAATTGGAACTTGCTACCAATGCCTTTGTTTTAGAAAACACACCTTCTGCCATGCGTTGGGTGTTTGCTGCTACGCCTATCATTGCGCTTCAGCTTATTGGTGCGGCATATTTTCAAGCTATAGGAAAACCCGTGCCGGCATTGTTATTGACCTTATCCCGACAAGGTTTTTTCTTTATTCCCTTAATCTTAATACTGCCAAATTATCTAGGAGAACTTGGGGTGTGGATTTCTTTCCCCATTGCAGATGTTCTTGCAACTATTGTTACCGGGTATTACTTGCGAAAAGAGATTAGTAGAACCCTTGTGGGTTAATTCTTTTTTTGAAACCAAACCTATTCCAGATTACTCCGTAAGTAGCGTTAGAAACGCTTAAGAACATACTATGAATTTTATTTTATCGCAATTAATTGCCGGTGCAATATTTCTATTGGCATGGAAACTAAAAGAGTTGATTTCAAATCAAAATACATATATAAAGCTGCTAGAGGAGGAAAGGCCTAAAGCAGCTAAATTTAAAAACTAAGTTAGTTAGCGGGTTGCGCATGTAACAACTCCATCCCCGTAGAAGATCTAGGTTTAAAGCCTGTCCAATCTTTTTCATTGGAATCTTCTTGAACGTTTAAAAACTTGGCGTTGTCTTGGTTTTTAAGATGCTTACCTATGAACGCAGTTACAAAATGTTGATTGATGTTATTCATTTTGCGTTGGTCCCATGATGGTTCTGCGTATCTATAGTACTCATCTATATGCAGACCTGGCGCTAAAGCTTCCGCTGGCGGAGGGTTAGGTGCTACATTATGTCTTGCATTCCTATAGGTCAATAAATACCTGTCTGCATTGATTACACCTTTGTAAATAGCCTTAATTCCTTTTTCGTAACCTGATATGTCATCTTGGTTTCCGGCAATAAAGAATGTAGGTGTTTTTAAACCCTGCAATCCTTCTACATCCCAAACGCCGCGCTCCATTCCCCATGGGGCAAATGCTACAATTGCTTTAATTCTAGGGTCGGTCATTTTTTCGTATGCTGCATTGCCTGCCGTATGTACAGATATTGCGGTGCTACCGCCCGTCATTCCAGTAAAGAATTGACCTAAGCCAGCACTATATCCGGCTCCGCCAACATTTAAAACTCCGTAACCACCCATAGAATATCCTATAATTGCGGTATTGTTAGCATCTACTAGTCCTTCGATTTTATTTTTGGAACCTTTAGCGCCTAATTTTTCCATTTCATTAATTACGAAACGAATGTCTTTAGATCTGTTTAATAAGGTGCTTTGAAAAGCATTGGCATCTTTAAAAGTTGAATCCGTATGGTCAATAGCTGCAACTACGTATCCTTTAGATGCTAAATTTTCGGTTAAGTAAGTCATTAGAAATCTAGAACCTACATAACCGTGTGATACTACTACTAAAGGAAATTTATTTCCTTTTAATGCTTCTGCATCTCTGTAAGCCCTTCCTTTAAAAGTAAATGGTGTTAATGGTCTAAGCGTATCGCCCCTTGTTCCCATTACTTCATCATAAACGACTGTCTTGGCATCATCACTTACTTTTGCAGGATACCAAATTTCAATAGTTATAGGTCTGTCATAGATTGGGTCTTTGCCATCTTTTGAATTTAAAATATCTACTTGATCAGGGTTGGTTAGGTTTACGGTTTGTACACCAACGTTAAATTCTCCCCTTGCACTAAGTTCTGGTGCATCGGGTAATTGGTCTCCGTATAAAAAATCATTGGTTTGGGCATTTACAGTATTAATTGTTAATCCGTTGAATAGGAGAGCGATTAACGATGTCGAAAACAAAAGTATTTTAAATTTCATAATTGTCAATTTGCTGCCTTAAATATAAGAATACTTTAAATAATTAGTGTTTTTTGTTTAATATGTTCAATGTGTGTCATTTAAAAAACTCATGATATCTGTCTATTTTGGGATAGCTATAAATACCCTCACTTTTTGAGAAAAGAATACTGAAACACTTCAAGTATTTTTAATTCAATAATAATGTAGGTTTATAAATGCTAATAAAATCTTAAAATGAACATTTGCATAACAAAATGTTTAATTTTAGTGAAGACTAATATCAAACTATCAAAATGAAAAAGTACCTTACCAATGCTGGCATACTCATGCTGGCATGTTTTCTATTACCATTATCGTTATTATCTCAAAGAAGAAATAAATCGCAAAGTACTGCACCAACGTATCCAGAAGAGCTATATTCTAGTTTGGACTATAGATTAGTTGGTCCGTTTCGTGGTGGTCGTTCCGCTGCAGTTACCGGTGTACCCGGCGAGCCTAATTTATTTTACTTTGGCGCTGCCGGTGGCGGAGTTTGGAAAACCTTGGATGGCGGTCGTACCTGGGATAATATCTCTGATGGATATTTCGGTGGAAGTATCGGTGCCGTTGAGGTAGCTAAAAGTGATCCTAATGTTATATATGTTGGTGGTGGTGAAAAAACCTTAAGAGGTAATGTTTCTTCAGGTTACGGAGTTTGGAAAACAGAGGATGGAGGTAAAACTTGGGCATCTGCAGGATTAGAAAAAAGCAGACATGTACCACGACTTCGCGTGCATCCTACAGATTATAATACGGTATATGCAGCAGTTCTTGGCGATATCTATAAGCCGACAAAGGACCGTGGAATTTATAAAAGTACAGATGGTGGTAAAAATTGGAAACAGGTGCTGTTTGTTAACGAACAAGCGGGTGCGGTAGATTTGACCTTTGACCCTAACAACCCAAGAATATTATATGCCTCTACTTGGCATGCACAACGAACTCCTTATAGCCTGATTAGTGGTGGAGATGGTTCTGCGCTTTGGAAAAGTATGGACAGTGGTGAAACTTGGACAGAGATTTCTAAAAACGAAGGCTTTCCAACAGATACTTTAGGTATTATTGGTGTAGCTGTTTCGCCTAAAAATTCAGAAAAGGTTTGGGCAATTGTAGAAAATAAGGACAAAGGTGGTTTGTACCGTTCAGAAGATGGTGGTAAAACATGGTCTGTTGTAAATGAGGAACGTAAAATACGTCAACGTGCTTGGTATTACACAAGAGTGTATGCAGATACACAAGATGAAGATGTGGTTTATGTACTAAATGTAAATTACCATAAATCTACCGATGGTGGAAAATCGTTTAATACATTCAATGCTCCCCATGGTGATCATCATGATTTATGGATATCACCAGAAGACTCTCAACGTATGATTATTGGTGATGATGGTGGTGCACAAATTTCTTATGATGGCGGTGAAACGTGGAGTACCTATTATAATCAGCCTACGGCACAATTTTACCGTGTAACCACAGATAACTCTTTTCCGTATAGAATTTATGTAGCACAACAAGACAATTCAACTTTACGTATTGATCATAGAAGTGATGGGCGTACCATTGATGATAACAATTGGGAGGAAACTGCCGGTGGAGAATCTGCTTGGATAGCCGTTGATCCTAATAATGACGATATTGTATATGGAGGTAGTTATGGAGGGTTTTTAACTCGTGTTAATCATGATAGAAATACGGTTAGGGGCATAAATGTTTGGCCAGACAACCCAATGGGTGCCGGAGCCGAAGCAATGAAATATCGCTTTCAATGGAATTTTCCTATAATTTTTAGTAAGCATAACCCTAAGAAGCTTTATACTTTTTCTAATTATGTTCATGTTAGTGAAAACGAAGGTCAGAGTTGGAAAGTTTTAAGTGGAGATTTAACTCGTAATGATCCTACCAAGTTAAAAACAAGTGGTGGTCCAATAACACAAGACAATACTAGTGTAGAATATTACTGTACCATTTTCACGGCAAACGAGAGTCCGTTGAAAGAAGGGCTTTTGTGGGTTGGAAGTGATGACGGATTAATTCATGTTTCTAAAGATTCTGGTGCAACTTGGGATAATGTGACGCCTTCAAACATGCCAGAGTGGAATATGATCAATAGCATTGAACCTTCAAACTTTGATGAAGGCACGTGCTATGTTGCCGCTACAAGATATAAGTTGGGCGACTTTCAGCCTTATTTATACAAAACGACTGATTACGGTAAAACGTGGACTAAAATAACAAACGGTATTCCTGCCGAGCATTTTACAAGAGTGGTTAGAGAAGACCCTAAAAAGAAAGGATTGCTATATGCAGGTACGGAAACCGGAATGTATATTTCGTTCAATGACGGTGCTAGTTGGTCTCCTTTTCAAATGAACTTGCCAATTGTTCCTATTACAGATTTAACAATAAAAGACGATAATTTAATTGTGGCTACCCAAGGTCGTAGCCTTTGGATTATAGATGACTTAACGGTGTTGCATCAGTTAGATGAAAACAAGAAGAATGCGAATACCATTTTATTCAAACCAAAAGATTCTTATCGTACAAAAGGTAGGGCAGCCAAGAAGCCTTCTAAAACTTCAGGTCAGAATTTAGAGAATGGTGTCATTACACATTTTTTACTAAAAAACTATTCTGAGAAAGACACGGTTCAGTTAACTTATACAAGTATGGCTGGTGACACCTTGGCAAATTATAGTTCTGTAGCGAAGAAGAAGGATAAGAAATTAACAGTAAAAAAAGGAGGTAATACTTTTGTTTGGGACACGCGTGGTAAGGGAGCTACGAAGTTAAAAGGTATGATTTTATGGGGCGCAAATTTGGATGGTGCTAAAGCGGTGCCGGGTACCTATAAAGTACATTTAAACGTAAACGGAACCAATAACAATGAAACGTTTACTATTTTACCAGATCCAAGAGCGGAAAGCTCGGTAGCTGAAATGCAACAACAGTTCGATTTTATTACCGATATCAATACTACAATCGAGAACGCACATCAATCTATAAAGAAAATCAGGAATGTTACTAAGCAGCTGAATTCATTTACAGAGCAATATAAAGATGATGATCGTACTAAAGATTTGGTAGAGAAAGCCGAAACGATGAAAGATAAGCTTAGCGAAGTAGAGAAGGCATTATACCAGACTAAAAATAGAAGTAATCAAGATCCTTTAAATTTCCCTATTAAATTGACCAATAAGTTGGGTCATTTGAATAGATTGGTTTCAATGGATAATTTTCAGCCAACAGACCAAGATATAGAGGTTAAAAATGAATTGACAACCGCAATTAATAAGGAACTTCAAATATTTGATAACGTAATATCATCAGAACTTCAAGAGTTTAATAAAGGTTTTAATGAGCTTAATTTGAATTACTTGTTTATTGATGAAAGCAAGTAAAGTACAAGACTGTCAATTCTAGTGATTTTTATTTATGTTATCATCTAATAAAAATCACTGGAACAGACAATTTAGATTACCTAAAACAACGACCAAACAATCCAATAATGAAAAAGCAATTACTCCTTTTTATGGTGATATTAGCAAGCACCATAACTTTTGCCCAAAATGCTAATGATTATTTTCAACCCTTAAAGTTTAGAAATATTGGTCCGTTTAGAGGTGGGCGTTCGGTAACTGCGACAGGAGTTATCGGTGATCCTATGACCTATTATATGGGTACTACCGGTGGTGGTGTTTGGAAAACAGAATCTGCAGGGCAACGTTGGGAAAATATTTCTGATGGATATTTTGAATTGGGGTCAGTTGGTGCGGTTTCCGTATCGGCATCTAACCCTAATATCGTTTATGTGGGTATGGGAGAGCATGCACCACGTGGTGTAATGACATCTTATGGAGACGGCATGTATAAATCTACAGATGCCGGTAAAACCTGGAAGAAAATGGGTCTTGAAAAGACTCAGCATATTTCTCGAATTATCATTCATCCTACAAATCCTGATATTGTTTATGTTGCTGCGCAAGGAGCCCTTTTTGAGGGTAATGCTGAACGCGGTATTTACAAATCTATTGACGGTGGTAAGACGTGGAAGAATACCTTATTTGTAAACAATTTAACAGGAGCTTCTGAACTTTCTATGGATGCTAGCTATCCTGAGATTATGTATGCCGCTATGTGGGAACATCAACGTAAACCCAATATAGTGATTAGTGGAGGTGAAGGTAGTGGATTGTACAAGTCTACCGATGCCGGAGAAACTTGGAAAAAAATACATAAAGGTCTACCTGAGGAAAAAGGAAAAATGGCAATAGCTGTGAGTCCGTCAAATTCAGAGAAAGTATATGCTTTAATAGAAAGTGATTCAGATGCAGATAAAGGCGGCTTGTTCGTTTCTAACGATGCAGGTGAGTCTTGGTCTATGATAAGTGGTGATAATAGGTTAGTACAACGTGCTTGGTATTATATTGAGGTTTTCGTAGATCCCAATGATGAAGACACGGTGTATGTTTTAAGTGCTCCGGCGCTACGTTCTGAAGATGGTGGAAAAACATGGGAGAATGTAGAGGTTGCTCATGGCGATACACACGATTTATGGATTAATCCTGCCAATTCTAAAAATATGGTTTTAGCAGATGATGGCGGTGCTTCAGTATCTTTCGATTATGCAAAAACATGGTCTACGCAAAGCAACATGCCAACTGCTCAATTTTATAGAATTAGTGTAGATAATCTATTCCCTTATAATATTTATGGTGGTCAGCAAGATAATAGGTCTGTCAAAATCGCTAGTTTATCTGCAGGTAGCCGTAGTATTACAACTAGAGATTGGACTGATTCTGCTGGTGGTGAGAGTGCTTTTTTAGCTTTTGACCCAGACAACCCAAGGTACGTGATGGGTGGGCAATATTTAGGTACTGTTGAGGTGATGGATATGGAGTCAAAAGCGGCAACACAGATTATGCAAGCGCCAATTCAATATTTAGGTCGCGAGGCCAGAGATATGAAGTATTTATTCAATTGGAACGCTCCTATTATTGCTTCTACGCATGAATTGGGTACCTTTTATCACGGTGCGCAATATGTTTTTAGAACTCGTGACATGGGTCTTACTTGGGATAAGATTTCTGATGATCTTACACGCGATATCGATGCTAAACAAGGTAACGGTGGTGGTCCGTATACCAATGAAGCCGTTGGTGCAGAAAATTATGGTACGCTGGCATATATACTAGAATCTCCACATGAAAAAGGATATATCTGGACAGGTAGTGATGACGGACTGGTTCATTTAACCAAAAATGGAGGTGAAACATGGGAAAATGTTACCCCTAAAGGTTTAAAGGAATGTTTGATCAATGCCATAGAGGTTTCTCCCCATGACCCGGCAACTGCTTACATTGCTACAACAAGATATAAATTTAATGATTACACGCCAGGTTTTTATAAGACAACAGATTATGGTAAAACTTGGACTGCTATAAACTCTGGTATTCCATATGGTGCTTTTACGCGTGTAGTTCGTGAAGATGAGTTTAAAAAAGATTTGCTTTACGCAGGTACGGAAAAAGGAATTTATGCATCTTGGAACGGTGGTAAATCTTGGGAGCCTTTTCAATTGAATTTACCCAAAACACCTATTACCGATTTAAAAATGCATAAAGGGGATATGGTGGTTGCTACTTCAGGTCGTTCTTTTTGGATTCTTGATGATGTTGTTGCACTTGGGCAATACCAGCCTTCTAAAAAAGGACTTCAAATTTTAAAACCTAAAGACGCTTATAATGGTTCCTGGGGGAGTCCATTAAGTGGCAATTCAGATACATTTACGGGGAGTGATGCCTTTGAAGGCATTAACCCTGCCAACGGAGTAGTTTTGTATTATGAACTCCCAAAATTAGCAGATAGTACAGCTATTTCCTTAGAGATTTCAGATGCTAAGGGTAAGGTGATTAGAACAATTAGTTCAGAAAAAGATCCTACATACATACCACATAATGGAGGCGGTGCGCCACCAGCACCAGTTTTAAGTAAGAATACTGGGTTAAACCGCTTTGTATGGGATATGAAACACCCAATTATGCCAGGTATACCCGGTGTGTATATTGAAGCTGGATTTAGCGGACATAAAGCTTCTCTTGGTACATATACTTTTAAATTAATGGTAGACGGGCAAACAGTTTCCACAACAGGTACAATTAAAGAAGTACCTACCTATGAAACAAAACCCGGTCAATATGAAGAGTTTGATGATTTTATGACTATCGCAGAAAGAGAGTTGACTACAATGCATACTATGATCAACGAGCTATATGACGCTCAAAAAGATTTGAAGGGGGTATTAAAAAATGTTAAGGACCCTGCGATTATAACAGCTGGCGAAAAATTACTTGCAGATATGAAGGCATGGGACGCTGACATGGTACAGCGTAAATCTCAAGCATATGATGATGTTGAGAATTTTCCAAATAAATTTTCTGCAGAATATATATTTATGATCAATCAGACGAATAGTAGTATTCCAAGATTGAACAAAGCAAGTAAAGATCGTAAGGCTGAGTTAGATGTACAATGGACTGGTTTAAAAGCTAGAGGTAATCAATTAAAAAACACGGCAATTCCCGCCTATAATAAAAAGTTGTGGGAAGCTGGAGTTGGTGCTATAAGATTATAAAATAAGTTCTATGGGCTTTTACTAACTTTGAACTAGTTTAAGATAAGAGTTGAGAAAAAAAGTGAACTGAGAAATAAGTACAGCACTTGAAATAGTCTCTTGAACTTGAGTTTGAGTTTTGAATTTGCACTTGAACTTGTATTTTGAACTTGTTTTTATAAGCCTTATGACAGAATATTACAACTATATAAAATCCCTGCATCTCATTTTCGTAATAACTTGGTTTGCAGGGCTTTTTTATATCCCTAGATTATTTATCTATCACATTGAAGCAAATTTAAAACCATCACCGGAAAAAGAAATCCTCTCTAAGCAATTAAAGTTGATGACAAAACGCTTGTGGTATATCATCACTTGGCCATCGGCTGTATTGGCAGTATTTTTTGCAATTTGGTTGCTTATTATTTACCCTGGTTGGTTATCGCAACCTTGGATGCACATAAAACTTGGTTTTGTGTTGTTACTGATATTGTATCATCTAAAAAACCACCAAATTTTCAAGAAATTTCAACAAGATGATATTCAATATACTTCTAAATTCATGCGGTTATGGAATGAAGGAGCCACGCTAATTCTATTTGCTATAGTTTTTTTAGTGATTTTGAAGAGTTCTTTTAATTGGATTTTTGGAGTAGTAGGCATTATAGTTTTAGGGATACTATTGATGTTGGGAATAAAGCTTTACAGAAGGATTAGAGACAAGAATCCAGAGGCATAGTTTTTGAATTAACAATTTTCTATAGATTAAGCGATCATAGAGACTTTTGCTCTTTTAGCAGCAATCTTAGCCTTAGGAAGTATTAGTTTAAAAGTAGCTCCTTTGCCTTTACCTTCTGACTCTGCGATGATGTTACCACCATGGGACAATGCTATTTTTTTAACCATATACAAACCTAGACCTGTACCTTTAATTTTATCGTGAAATCGTACAAATGGGGTGAACAATTTTTTTAATGCTGGTTCATCCATACCTAAACCATTATCGCGTACGAAAAAGATATTTTCTTCACCATCTTCTTCAAAATCAACAATTATTTTAGGGTTAGGTTGCTCTCCCATATATTTAATAGCGTTATCTAAAAAATTACCAAAAACTTGTATTATTCTATTGCGATCCCCGAAAATATCTGGTAGATTTTCAGCTATTGAAAGGTCTATGTTTTTGTTAGTAAGCTGACTTTTAATGAGGTTTTTAGATAGTTCTAGTATTTCATTTGTGTGTAATAGCTCATTTTTATTTTCTATTTTACCAAGTCTAGCAATTTCGGTAATATCAGATATTAATTCGTTCATGTTAGTACATGAAATATTAATAAGGTTCAAATACTCAGCTATATCTGGGTTTTCTTTTAAATCCATTTCTAATGGTATTAAATTGGCTAACCCTTTAATATTACCTAAAGGACTTTTTAAATCATGCGAAACTGCATATGTAAAGCGTTGAATTTCTTCGTTCTTTGATTTTAAATTATCTGCTGCTACTTCAAGTTGGTTTTTTTGATGTTGTAGTTCTTTAGTACGTTCATCAACTTTTAATTCTAGTCTTCTTTGATTTTTTCGGATATTAAGTAATTTTATATGTTGTACTAAATAGAAAATTAATAATACTAGAGCTATCATTAATAATTTAAACCACCAGGTTTGCCAATATGGTGGTGTTATGGTAATATGAAGATCTATTTCATTGTCGACCCAAACTCCGTCTGAGTTGGTAGATTTCATTCTTAATATGTATTCTCCTGGATTTAAGTTGGTGTAGGTAGCAGTAGGATTGTTGCCCACATAATTCCAATTCTTTTCAAACCCCTCTAAATAAAAAGCATAATTGACATTTTCTGGATGCCTAAACGTCAGAGCTTTAAAATCTATATTAATTACTGATTGATCATAGCTAAATGTTAAAGAATCTACCTGGCTCATATCTTTGTCCAGAACCTCAAAATCATCATTAGGAAATACTGGTTGGTTAAAGATTTTTAGTCCAGATACAAAAAGTGTTAGTGTGTCTTTTTGTTTTTCAACTTCACTTGCGGTGAATAAGTTAAATCCGTTTATTCCCCCAAATACAAATTCATCTTTTTTGGTGGTTAATGAAGAACTTGCAATATATTCCTTACCCTGTAACCCATCACCAATATCATAATTAATGGTTTCACCTGTTTTAGAATTGTATCTAATGATGCCGTTTTCTGTACTTAGCCATAAATGATTATTTTGACCATTTATAATTCCTTTTATGGCATCATTTTTTAAACCATTTTCTTTGGTAATTGCTAGAAAGGAATCCGTCTCCGGTAAATATTTTTGAAGTCCACCTTGGGTGCCTACCCAAATTGTGTTTTCATCGTCTTGAACGATTACATTGACAAATCTATTACTTAATGTATTTTTAGTATGGTAATGAACAATTGACCATTGATTGTTTTTTTCTGTTACTTTAAATAAGCCTGAATTTAAAGTGCCTATCCAAATGTTACCTAGATTATCTTCAAATATTTTATGTAGAGAATTAATTGTTGTGCCGTCAATATCTGAAATGAGCGTTATATTTTGATGGGTATTTGTAGAGGGGTCGTATACTTGTACTCCTGCAAAATAATTTACTATCCATATTCTATCTTTTTTATCTTTTAATAGGTCTATTATTATGTTAGACTTCAAAAAAGAGTTTTCTGAAGTTAGTACGCTATAATTTTTGGTTTCTGTATCGAAAACGGAAATCCCATGAGTCCATGTTCCTGCCCACAATTGGTTTTCTTTTGTTTCTAAAATAGATAGAACTA
The DNA here is from genome assembly GCF_039968975.1 of Maribacter sp. GTDB lineage: Bacteria > Bacteroidota > Bacteroidia > Flavobacteriales > Flavobacteriaceae > Maribacter. The sequence continues at coordinate 11,988 of NZ_JBDVOT010000079.1, forward strand.
CATCACTGTTAAAAGTTTTGTTTTTTAAAGAATAATTGTCAAATGTGTTTGATGATCTATTCCAGTAATTTAGTCCGCCACCATCGGTACCAATCCAGATATTACCTTTATCGTCTTCTAAGAAACAATTAACCAATTTGTTACTTAAGGATTTAGGGTTAAATGGATCAGATTCAATATGTTTGAATTTATAATATTCTTTATCGTAAAAATTAAGTCCACTTTTGTATGGAGCAACCCACATGGTACCATTTCGCGTAGATAATAATGCCCAAATTGAATTACCTGCTAATGAGCGAGGTTTTTTTACATCATATTCTAAATGATTTTTCAATTCTAAATCCTCAGAATATATGTATAGACCGTTATTCTCCGTTCCTATCCATAGGTTACCATTGATGTTTCTTTCTAAAGAACGAATACCAAAACCTAAACTAACTTCCTTTTCTTTGCTAATATATGTTGCATTGTTTTCTACTGCCAATTTGTATAAAATACCGTTACTTGCACCTAGCAGAAAAGAATTATTTGTAACGTCAATACTTGTTACCATTGCTTCAGTTTCTAAAATATCACTTAGAATATTCATTTCAGAATCAATAAGAAGTGTATTATAGGTAAATACAGCTAGTATACGCTCAGCATCTAATATTTTAATGTTTACTACTTTATTTAAACGTGGATTATCAAGTTTTATATGGTTATTGGGTGGTGGAAAATGTTTCAATTCTCCTGTAGCTAGTTCGTATCTGTAAAGACCGCTAGATTCGCCTCCTAACCATAGCATACCATTTTTTTTGACTATGATTTCAAATACGTCACTGGTAATCGTTGTACCTTCATTTATAAAAGGGTAAGGAGTAATGATATTTAAACTCCGATTGTAAAGACTTAATCCTTCATTAGTGCCGATGATAATATTTTCACCGTCTTCATATAAAGACACAATATATTCATGCTTAAGCCCTGTTTTACCATCTAGACTTTTGGTATATATTTCAAAATCTTTACCATCGTATCTATTAAGACCATTTCGGGTGCCAATCCATAAAAAACCAAATTTATCTTCTAAGAGTACGGTGGCACTACTTTGTGACAAACCATCTTGAATGTGCTGAAAATATAAAGGTTCTTGCTGTTGAGATTGTACGCAATGGGTACAGAAAATGATTGTAAAAAAGGTAAGAGACGTAAGGAAATATTTTAATAACATGCTAACCTATAAATAACTACTCTATATTAACGCATTTAAAAGTAAGAAATTACTTTCAAAGATGTATTTTATTAAATGATATTTTCCATTAATACATAATTCAAGTTGGTGTTTTTTCGCCTGAGCTATAGGTTTATCTGTTTTTGGTGTGATATTTGCTAACTTTGAAGAAACGCATAGCTTTTGTTAACAAAGTTTTCTCTTAGGACACGAATATTTGTATCAATGATATTATTGGTCTTAATAGCATCTGTTTTAATATTTGGTATAACTGTTTATCAGTTCAGGGAAATTAATATAGATTACCATGAAAATAGAATGGAGCGTAAAGAGGAGCAAATACGTCAAAGTATTGATCTTGCCATTCAAAAAACCACTTACCCTGTTACTACTGAAAATCTCGATTTAATTTTTAAAAAAGAAATATATGAGATTGCAGTTGTGCAAAACATGAATTTTAATATTTATAGTCTGGAAGGTGAATTAATCAAGAGCTCTCGTCCTAAATTTGCCAATGACTCTATTTCTATGTGTTTGGATGCGGAAGTGTTGAATAAATTAGAAGTGAGCCCTATTAAACGTTATGTACGTGAAAATGCTTTGGCTGGCGATAAATATCAAGCTTCATTTACATATATAGCGGATCAAAAATTTAAACCGATCGGAATTTTAAATTTGCCTTATTTTGAAGATAATTCATTCAATGATAGTGAATTAAAAGAGTTTTTATGGCGATTATTAGGTGTGTACTTATTGATGTTGTTAATGGCGATATCATTCGCATTTTTTATATCTAAATACATTACTCGTTCTTTAGAAACTATATCTACAATGATGGGTAAAACGAACTTAAGTAAACAGAATAAGAAAATTTATATTGACAATCCCGGAGAAGAAATAGAAAAGTTAATTGCCGCTTATAACGGTATGATAGATGAATTGGGACAAAGTGCAGTGAAATTAGCTCGAAGTGAGCGTGAGCAGGCTTGGAGAGAAATGGCGAAACAAGTAGCACATGAGATTAAAAATCCACTAACACCAATGCGATTAACGGTTCAGAGTTTTGAACGTAAATTCAATCCAGATGATCCACAAATTCATGAAAGATTAAGAGAATATTCAGATACATTAATTCAGCAAATAGATACCATGAGCAGCATTGCATCTGCTTTTTCTAATTTTGCCGAGATGCCCGCACAGCAAAACGAAACACTTAATGTTGTTAAGATTGTAAAACTTGCCTTGGATATTTTCAATGAAGAGTATATTCATTTCATTGCAGAAGAAGAGGAAATAATTGCAAAATTAGATCGTACACAGCTAATACGTGTAGTCACCAATTTGGTTAAAAATGCTATACAAGCAGTACCAGATGTTAAATCGCCTAGAGTTTTGGTCAGTGTTGCGTCTGAGGGCAATATGGTTAAAATATCTGTGGCAGATAACGGTCATGGTATTGAAAAGGATAATGAAGAAAAAATATTTGAACCTAAGTTTACCACCAAAACAAGTGGCATGGGCTTAGGTTTGGGTATGGTTAAAAATATTGTGGAAACATATAAGGGTACTATTAAGTTCACTTCTCATCTTGGTAAAGGAACAGTGTTCTGTGTTAAGTTTCCTAAAGAGAATGTATAATTCAACAAATCAACAATAATGTCATACGAAACTTTACTAATTGAAAAAGACAATACTACAGCAATTGTAACCATCAACCGCCCTAGTAAATTAAATGCCTTAAACAAGCAGACTATTGGTGAATTACATGATGCTTTTAAAGATTTGAAAAAGGACAAAAGTGTAAAGGCTATAATCTTAACAGGTAGTGGAGAAAAGGCATTTGTTGCCGGTGCAGATATTTCAGAATTTTCGGATTTTAGTGAGAAAGAAGGAAAAAAATTAGCGGCCAAGGGTCAGAAACAGTTGTTCAATTTTGTTGAAGATTTATCTAAACCTGTTATTGCAGCGGTCAACGGGTTTGCCTTAGGTGGCGGATTGGAATTGGCAATGGCATGTCATTTTAGAGTGGCAAGTGATAACGCTAAAATGGGCTTGCCCGAGGTTTCTTTAGGGGTTATCCCTGGTTACGGCGGTACACAACGTTTACCTCAGTTAGTGGGTAAGGGTAGGGCTATGGAAATGATAATGACCGCGGGTATGATTTCTGCAGAGCAAGCAAACGCCTATGGTCTGGTAAACCATGTTACTACACAAGAAAATCTATTGCCACTATGCCATAAAATTATCTCTAGAATAACCAATAATTCATCTGTAGCTATTTCACATGCAATAAAAGCAGTAAATGCTGGTTTTAAGAATACTGTAAATGGTTATGAGCAGGAAATTGAAGCTTTTGGAGCCTGTTTTGGAACAGACGATTTTACCGAAGGTACCACTGCATTTTTAGAGAAAAGAAAAGCAGAGTTTCCAGGTTCATGACATAAACCAAATTGGTTATGTTAAAACGTAGCGCTTTTTTATTCTTATTTGTAATCAATATTCTAAACTCTTTTGCCCAAGAAGAAGAATTGGTTTCTTATACTATTGGTGAAAAATTTCACGATAAATATAGATATTCCAACATGCTTGCCATTGCAGATGATGGTAATGAGGGTACTGTTATAGTACGTGCCTATTATACAGGAATTGTTTTAAGACCTAAAGGCTACTTTATTGAGCATTATAATAAAGATTTAGAACTTGTTTCTGAATATAATTATAAACTTAAAAATGCTAATTTTATAGATGCCTATGTACGTAACGGGCAAGTTTATTTGTTGTTTTTAGAGTATAACTATAATACTAGAAGTTATCAGTATGAAGTGCATAGAAGTCCTTTCTCTCAATTTCAATTTACAAAAGAAACCCTGCTATCTATAGCGTCTGACCCTGTAGAACAACCTTTAGATAGAAATTTTTATAACAGAAACTTTTCTTCTGGTTTTACTACCTCTATTTTATTCAATGATGATAAGTCGGCATTTGCCATTACTACACATTATAAGAAGAGAAAAGTAGACCAACATCATATTCATGTGTTTGATGCCGGACTTAATAAACTGATGGAGCATGATTTTTCTGATGAAGTAGAAGAAAAGAATTATGCCTTTGAAAATATAGTTTTTTCTAAAGATTTACAGCATGTTTATTTAGTAGGTAAAGCATACTTTAAAAAGAAACGTTTTAATGCTACAGAGCGAAAGTTTCAGTATGAAATGGTTAGAGTTTCTAAAAGTGGTAGAAGCGTACAATCATTCTATACGCCTGGTAAATTTCCAGAATCCCTGAAACCTATTTTTAAAGGAAATGAACTTTTATGTATCGGTTTTTATGCTGATCGAAAGGATAATCGATATAACGGTATTTCTTATTTTAATTTAGATCCAAAATCTTTAGAATTGAAAGCGGAAAAGTTTAATCCATTCTCTGAGCAGTTTATGATGGATAAATTTGGGCGAGAAGAGGATAAAGCTATTAAAAATTTGGTTTTCAAAGGCATGGATATTACCAAAGAGGGAAATATTCTATTTAATGCAGAAGAATATTTTACCAGTAAAAGTGTACAGTCTAATTCTAGTGGTGGTCGTGTAATGGTAACAAGATATCATCATAATGATATTATTAGTGCCAAGTTGAGTGCTACGGGAGATTTAGTCTGGGCACGAAATATCAATAAAACAGAGGTTACACAAGGCGATGGGGCATATGCTTCATACAGTGCTTATACTAAAAACAATACTACCTACTTTTTTATTAGTACATCTTCAGAAAATCCGCAACAATTGAGCGAGGATCGTATTATGTTTAAACAAGGATTAAGTAGAAATAGAAATGTCTTTTTAATTCGTTTGGATGAAAACGGACATATGAAATACAACAAGGTTATTGACGATACCGAAGCGCGACTACCTTTAATGGTATCTGCACCTTACATAGATAGACTGAATGATGAATTAATGTTTTATGCAAAAAGGGGAACAAAAAAGCAATTGGTTCAAGTAGGTGTTAAATAAAATTATTGTTAGGATTTATTCCATAATTTTGGATTAAATCCTAATAATGAAATTTAACTCTTCTTTAAAAGGTAGAGGTGCCCAAAAAAATACCAGCAATAAATTTTCCGCCTATAGCTACGAAACACGAGATGATTTTCTTGAGTTTTGCCGTTTAGAAGGGGAAGTTGCCGATAAGAATAAAACCCAATACCTACCTATTTTTCCGAAAACGATAGTCAATAAAGTAACTAGTCCAGATGTGGGTATGAGTTACTCTATGAACATGTACCAAGGTTGTGAGCACGGCTGCATTTATTGCTATGCCAGAAATGCTCATGAATTTTGGGGCTATAGTGCGGGGTTGGACTTTGAACGGAAAATTCTGATAAAACAAGACGCTCCAAAATTACTGGAAGCAAAATTAAAAAGTAAAAGTTGGAAAGCTTGTACCATAGTCATGTCGGGCAATACAGATTGCTATCAGCCTGCAGAAAAAGAATTTGAACTGACTAGAAGATGTCTAGAGGTGTTTTTGAAATACAAGCATCCGGTAGGTATTATAACCAAAAATGCCTTAATATTACGTGATTTAGATATTTTGAAGGAACTCAATAAATACGGATTGATAGGCATTAATATTTCGGTTACTTCCTTATCTGAAGAAACAAGAAGAATATTAGAGCCAAGAACTACGACTATTAAAAAACGACTGCAAGCTATACGTGTTCTGTCTGAAAATGGTATTCCTGTAAATGCAATGTTAGCACCCATTATTCCGGGAATAAACAGTCATGAGATTTTGAATTTAGCTAAAGCGGTTTCAGAAAATGGCGCTGTTTCCATGGCATTTACCGTGGTTCGATTAAATGGAGCAATCGGTGAAATATTTACAGATTGGATTCGTAAAACCTTACCCAACAAAGCAGAAAAAGTATTACATCAAATACAAGAATGTCACGGTGGCAGCTTGAATGACAGTAGATTTGGGGTACGTAGTAGAGGAGATGGTAAAATAGCAACTCAAATTCATGATATGGTTCGGTTGGCTAAGCGAACCTATTTTAAAGATAAATCTTTTCCAAAGCTAAATACAAGTTTACACGAATCTCATAAGGAAGGACAGCTAAAACTATTTTAGGTTAATCTACTTTGCGCGGGTGTATAGATTGCCCTACCAACTTCCAATTACCATCTATTTTTTCTAGAATACGGATTTCATAAGTGTAATTGGTAATGCCGTCAGCATTGGTAGATTCTTCATCGTGACTTACCCAAGCATGGTTTTCGGCAATATTCATTTTGTAATTAGAATTTTTAGAAGTTCCGCCCTGACCAATCATATTTTCTGGAGGATTAATCATCATCAGTGGTGGTACATCAATACTATTTCCATCTGCCATAGTAACAAATATTCTACTGTAAGGTTGAATAGACCAACAAGAAGCATGCGCTTCAATATCTCCTGATCGCCAGGTAGAAGATTCTTTTTCTAAAAGTGAAATTATCACTTCTTCATCAGTCTGTGAGTAAGCTAGGTTTACAGTGAGAAAAAGTAATAGTAAAAGATTTTTCATGAGATATGTATTTAGATACATGAAATATAGACTTATTATCTCTATTTCTTAGATTGTAATTATAACTACATGAAAATTAGGTAAATATTGCATATAGGTCAAAAATTTATGGTTTTGAATTAGTTTGTAAAATTTAAAAAGTGTGTAATAGTTTAAGGTAAAAATATTCTTTAAAAAGTTTTGTTAAAATAAAATCCAAAAGGTAATTCAAAGCGTAGATACCACAAGAAATAAATATTAGAACTATTTATATAAACCGAGAATACTACCCAATAAAATATGAAAAATTCGAAAAATAATACCGAGAAAGAAGAGAAGAAAGGTTCTCTTTCTAAAATGAAACATTTAATTCAAAATGCTAATGCATGGGGTGTTTTTGTAATGGGTAGTACATTTGTGCTAATGTTTGGTTCAGCTTACTTAGCATATATTTTACAAAACGATTTCACTCAACTGCATTTAGAAAGAAAAAGCTCCATGATTGGATTTATATTCATGATTGTAGCTGCAGCTTTTTTCTTTTTTAAATTGAGTTTCTTTATTTACACTTTTGTAAGATTTTTAAAATATAAAGCGATACCGTCTGTTTCTGATGAAGAGTTACCAACAGTTACGGTTATTGTTCCGGCATATAACGAAGGAAAACAAGTATGGGCAACGTTAAAGAGTTTAGCAGAAAGTGATTATCCAGAAGATAAAATTCAATTATTAGCTATTGATGATGGTAGTAAAGATGATACTTGGACTTGGATGCAAGAAGCTAAGAAGGAATTGGGGGATAGAGTTTCTATCTGTCAGCAACCTAAGAATATGGGTAAGCGCCATGCACTGTACAGGGGATTCAATGAAGGTACTGGTGAAATATTTGTAACTGTTGATAGTGATTCTATTGTAGACAAGGATACGCTAAGAAATTTAGTTAGTCCGTTTATTGTTGATGAGAACTGTGGTGCAGTAGCGGGTAATATTCGTGTTCTTAATAATGAGAAAGAAATTCTGCCAAAGATGCTTGACGTGAGTTTTGCATTGAGTTTTGAGTTTGTTCGCTCTGCTGAAAGTACATTGAATTCAGTATTATGTACGCCAGGAGCTTTAGCAGCTTACAGAGCTACAGCAGTGTTTGGTTGTTTAGATGAGTGGATTAATCAAACATTCATGGGGCAAGCTTCAGATATTGGTGAAGACAGAGCAATGACCAATATGATTTTAAAGCAAGGTTTTCATGTATTGTTTCAAAGAAATTCATTTGCTTATACTAATGTTCCTGAAAAATATAAAGGGCTTTACAAAATGTTCATTAGATGGGGTAGAAGTAATGTACGTGAGAATATTCAAATGTCTAAGTATGTATTTACGAATTTTAGAAAAGGACCAAAATCAGGTACTAGATTATTATTCTTTAGCCAATTCTCAAGAATTGTATTATGCTACCCATTTGTGTTGTTCATGTTAATATTCGTGTTTACGCACCCACTATTGTTCTTAAGTTCTACTTTTGTAAGTATATTGGTGTTATCTACTTTTCCAGTATTATTTTACGCTAAAAGGTACTCTTTGTCAGAGTCTGTTTGGGCTTACTCCTATAGCGTGCTTTTTACGTTCGGTCTTTTCTGGATTACACCTTATGCAATAGCTACGGCAAGTAGAAGTGGTTGGTTAACAAGAGAATTGCCACAGAAATAGTGTGCTATATTTTATAAAATGTAAAAGGGTCTTAGCGTAAGTTAAGACCCTTTTTTAATAATGAATTATAAAGTATAATTTAACTTAAATTTTTTAAGGGATTCCATTCTTGATAAAATTGCTCTAAAAAATCAATCATATACTGATGTCTTTCTTCCGCTAATCGCTTACCAGTTTTAGTATTCATTTTGTCTTTTAAGAGCAATAATTTCTCATAAAAATGATTTATAGTTGGTGCTTTTGACTTTTTGTATTCTTCTTTCGTCATTTCTAGATTTGGCGGTATGCTAGGGTCATAGAGAGCTCTATTTTTAAAACCTCCATAATTAAATGCACGAGCTATACCAATAGCGCCAATAGCATCTAAACGATCGGCATCTTGGACCACTTTGAGTTCCTTAGATGTAAATAGCTTCTTTTTCATCTTGCCATCGGTCAAGCTAGCTTTAAATGAACTGTATTTGATAATATTGGTTACATGGTTAATTGTTCTTTTAGGTACACCAAGGCTCAATAAAAAATCTTCTGCCATTTTGGGTCCCAAGGCTTCATTACCATCATTGAACTTGGCATCTGCAATATCATGTAGAAGTGCACCTAAGCTAACAATCAAAATATTTATATCATCTTCCTCTTTTGCAATTAACATGCTATTGTTGAATACGCGTTGTATGTGAAACCAATCATGCCCTCCTTCTGCATTTTTCAACGTTTCTTTGACAAATGTTATAGTTTCTTCTACAATTTCTGAATTGGTCATTTAAAGGAATTTATCCCGCTAACTACGGATGCTTCAATTTGTTGAATAAGGTCATCTAAATTGCCTTTGTTCTCTAAAGGTTGTTGTACTTCTAAGCGAACCTTGGCACCTAATCCCATCGGAAATTGCCCAAAACGAACCAGTTTCCATGAATTATTAATGCTTACTGGAACAATTAAGGCAGACGGTGCTTTTTTAAGGAGCATTTTAAGTCCCATAGGTTTAAATGGCTTTGGGTGTCCATCTCTACTTCTGGTGCCTTCAGGAAAAATTACCGCACTTCTATTATGCTTTTCAATATAAGCACCTAGTTTGCCTATTTCCATGATGGCAGATTTACCATCTTTTCTGTCAATAAGCACAGAACCACCATGAACAAGATTAAATGATACACTAGGTATGCCTTTGCCCAGTTCTTTTTTACTTACAAACTTAGGGTGGTATTTACGCATATACCAGATCAGGGGCGGTATATCGTACATGCTTTGATGATTGGTAACAATGATTAAAGGTCTATCTGTTGGTAAATCAAAATTATTGGTAAAGTTGTATGTAGTGCCTAAAATATTAGTGCTACGCATTAAACAAAAGTTCAATTTGCTAACCGTTGGCTTTAAACCATTGTAGCCAAATATTTTAAAACCTAGCCATTGGATAGGATGAAAGATAAGCAGGCATAGCCCAAATGCCACGAAAAAAAAGGGGGTTATGATATAAGAAAGCAACTTCTGCATCTTACAAAAATAAAAAACCGCTCAATTAGAGCGGTTTTTTAATCCTATTATTTTGTAGGAATATATTTTATGCTGTAAAATTTAGCAAAACTCGTCGTAAGCTTGTGCTAAATTCTGAGCGATCATTTCAGCTGGTCTACCTTCTATATGGTGACGCTCTATCATATGAACAAGCTCTCCATCTTTGAACAATGCCATAGATGGCGAAGAAGGAGGGAAAGGAACCATAAGGTTTCTTGCCGCATCAACAGCTTCTTTATCTACACCAGCAAATACCGTTACTGCATGGTCAGGTTTTTTATCGTTCTGCAAGCTCATTTTGGCAGCAGGTCTTGCATTTGCCGCTGCGCAACCACAAACAGAATTTACAACTACTAAAGTTGTTCCTTCCTTATTGATGGCATTTGCTACTGCATCTGCTGTATATAATTCTTCAAATCCGGCAGAAGCCAGATCATCTCTCATTGGTTTTACTAATTCCGCAGGGTACATATTCTTAATGTTTTAATTAAACTATTACAAAGATAATCAATTAGTCGCAGCACTGCTTCAGACCTTAACTTTTCATTGGCCTAACTTTCTATTCGTAATATTTTATCTTTGGCAAAATTGAGAATACGAAATGATTAAATGGTTGGGAGCTATAATAGGCTTTTCTTTTAGAGGATTATCTGGAGCGGTATTAGGTTTCTTTGCAGGTAGTATTATAGACAGCTTTTTTGGGTCTAATAAAGGTAGTGCTCGTAGTGTGTTTGAAGATTATACAAGACCAAATGTTACTGCGGCAGATTTTGAATTGAATTTGTTATCGCTATGTTCTATAGTGATTAAAGCAGACGGACAAGTGAGCCAATCTGAAATGGATTATGTTCGCCAGTATTTTGTCAGTACCTATGGTAAAGATAAAGCCAACGCTATTTTTAGAAGTTTTAATGAAATTAATAAGAAGGGGCAAATATCTGCACAGAAGGTATGTACTTTTTTGGCTCAGCGTACACGTTATGAGGTACGTTTGCAATTGCTTCATTTTTTATTCGGTATTGCTCAAGCAGATGGTAATATCAGTAATCCTGAGGTACAGAAAATTCGTGAAATTGCCGGCTACCTTAGAGTATCGTTGAATGAGTTTGATAGTATAAAGGCCATGTTCGTAAAATCTGCGGACAACTCTTATAAAATTTTGAACATTCAAAAATCTGCTACAGATGCCGAAGTTAAAAAGGCATATAGAGAGATGGCTAAAAAATACCATCCGGATAGAGTGAATACAAAAGATGAAGCCATCAAAAAAGGTGCTGAAGAGAAATTTAAGCAAGTACAGGCGGCTTACGAAACAATTCAAAAAGAACGAGGTTTAAATTAAGTTTTTAAAGACAATTAATACAATGCAAGAATTTTGGTTTTATATACAGTTAGGCTTACAACATGTGTTGGATATTAATGCATATGATCACATATTATTTTTGGCAGCTTTGGCGCTTCCGTTTAGATTTAAGAGCTGGAAAAATGTATTACTATTAGCAACTGTTTTTACCATTACTCACTGTTTGGCATTGGTTTTTTCGGTATTTGAAATATTGGTGATTGATGCTAGCTGGATAGAATTCTTGATTCCTGTAACTATAGTGAGTACAGCACTTTTTAATTTAGTGGGCAGTACCGATAAAAAAGATGATAGCTCTATTTGGTTTCATGTTTTGGTTACAGGTATTTTTGGTTTAGTACATGGTTTCGGATTCTCTAATTATTTTAAAATGATGATTATGGGAGAAGATGATAAATTAGCTCCCTTATTAGGTTTTGCTGGCGGTATTGAATTATCTCAGGTAGTTATTGTGCTTTTAGTGTTGTTATTGGCTTATATGGTTCAGACGATATTTAAGGTAAAACAAAGTTTATTTGTAATGGTGGGTAGTATTTTAATCATTTTAATCACGATTCCATTACTTTATGAAACATTTCCGTTTTAAGACTGTTAAATTTTAGCCTAAGCTATTGCCGGTACTATTCAAAGCAGGTACCTTAGGGCAAAGTGCTTTAGCAAAGCATATTATAAATGAAGAAGGAAAAACAACTAAAATATGACATGGCCTATTTAAGAATGGCCAAAGAATGGGGTAAATTATCTTCATGTAAAAGAAAACAAGTAGGTGCAATTATCGTGAAAGATAGGATGATAATTTCTGACGGATATAATGGTACACCAACAGGTTTTGAAAATTATTGTGAGGATGAAGATGGGTATACCAAATGGTATGTTTTGCATGCAGAAGCCAATGCGATTCTTAAGGTAGCTAGTTCAACACAGTCTTGTCAAGGGGCAACATTATATATTACCTTATCTCCTTGTAGAGAATGCAGTAAGCTTATACACCAGTCTGGCATTAAACGTGTAGTGTATCAAGTAGGCTATAAAGACGACTCTGGTTTAAAATTTTTAGAGAAAGCTGGAGTAGAAATAGAACATATGCCAGAAATAAATGTGACGATATAACGTTAACACTAATGATGAATAAAAAATACAGTGCTCTTTTTCCTTTAATTATCGCTTCTGCGCTTGCATTAGGGTTTTTTATAGGCGGAAAACTGAATTTTAATGACTCTCCAGAACGTCTATTTTCTACCAATTCAAAAAAAGATAAACTCAACAGACTTATTGATTTCATTGACTATGAATACGTAGATGATGTAAATACAGATAGTATTGTAGATGTTACTGTAAATAGTATTTTAGAAAAATTAGATCCACATTCGGTCTACATTTCAGAAAAAGAAATGTCTGGTGTAACCGAAAATATGAAGGGAGATTTTGTAGGTATAGGTATTAACTTTTATTCTTATAATGATTCTATTGCAGTTATAAAAACAGTGAAAGACGGTCCAAGTTATTCTAAAGGAATTTTACCAGGTGACCGTATTCTTATGGCAGATAATGACACGTTATACGGAAAAGATTTTCCCAGTGAAATTATTGTCGAGAAACTTAAAGGGAAAGAAGGTACTTCAATTAATCTTACCGTATTTAGAAAATCTGAAAATAGAACGTTCAAAGTAAAAGTAAAACGCGGCATTGTACCATTAAAAAGTGTAGATGCCTTTTACATGCTTACTAAAGATATTGGTTATATAAAGGTGAACAGATTTGCAGAATCTACTTACAAGGAGTTTAAAGATGCTTTGGTGAAATTACAAAAGCGTGGTGCCGGCAAATTGGTGTTAGACTTACGTGATAATCCTGGCGGTTATTTAGGTATGGCAGAAGAAATGGCAGATGAGTTTCTTGAAGATGGTAAATTGATTTTGTTTACCAAGAACAAGAAAGGAAAGATTAACAAAAGTTTTGCCACCGATCATGGTAGTTTTGAAGATAAGCCAATATATGTATTGATCAATGAGCGTTCTGCCTCTGCTAGTGAAATTGTAGCAGGTGCTTTACAAGATAATGATATAGGTACTATTGTTGGTCGCCGTTCTTTTGGTAAGGGCTTAGTACAGCGAGAAATGGCTTTAGGCGATGGTTCTGCTGTTAGACTTACCGTTTCTAGATATTACACCCCTACGGGTAGAAGTATTCAAAAAACGTACGCTAATGGTACCAAAGATTATTATCAACGGTTTACAGATAGATTCCATAGCGGTGAAATGATTTCTGTAGATAGTATTAAAGTAGCAGATTCTTTAAAGTTTACCACACCTAAAGGAAAAGTAGTATATGGTGGTGGTGGTATTATTCCTGATGTCTTTGTCCCTATTGGTAGCAATGAAGAAGAAGCTGTTGAGAGTATGGATAATTTAGGTTTCTTGTCCTTTTTTGTATTTGAGCATTTAGATGAAGATCGAGAAAGATATGCTCAATATACCCAAGAAGAATTTGTGAAAGATTTTAGGGTTGATGATATACTCTTTGAAAAATTTGTAGCATACTCAGTAGATAGAAATTTGAGAATGAATTTCTATGACTATGAGCAAAGTATTAAACGATTTTTAAAAGCCAATATAGCAGAGCAGTTATTTAATACCAATATACATGCTAAAATTAAGGCAGATGAAGATCTTATGCTACAAAAGATACTGGAATTAGATGGCGGTGTAATTCAGCAAGAAGAGGCTGCAGAAATTAACGCCAGCAACTAATCTTTATTGATCTTATCTTGAATTTTTCTACTGGTAACGAATACCAAAAGAAGTACAATGGCGCATAACGATGCCATTATACCAATTAACGCTATAGTACTATTTTTCTCAAAAGGGTCGGTAAAATTCACTAGAGTAACATTATAGGCTATAAGTGCCACTGCAATTACTATGAATATTATTGATAATGTCTTGCTCATAAACTTGTTTTTATAAAAGTACAACCTTCTAACGGTCTAGAAAAGTTCATTAATATTTGCTGCAAATAATTTAACAGCTATTGCCATAAGAATTACCCCAAATACTTTTCTAATAACATTTACTCCGTTTTTACCTAACATCTTTTCAATTTTTACAGATGATTTCAGCACAATAAAAACGAAAATAATATTGATGATAATAGCTACAATAATATTTTCAACATAATATTCTGCACGTAAAGAAAGTAATGAGGTCAAGGTACCTGCCCCTGCAATTAAAGGGAAGGCGATAGGTACTACAGAAGCACTTTCAGGTTCGTCATCTTTGTATAGCGTAACACCTAAAATCATTTCAATGGCCAAAAAGAAGATAATGAAGGCTCCTGCTACGGCAAATGAATTTACATCAATACCGATTAAACCTAGTATTTCATCTCCAAGAAACAAAAAAGCGACCATAATTACGGCAGCGACAATCGATGCCTTTTCAGACTGAATATGACCTACTTTTTTTCTAAGACCAATAATAATGGGAATACTGCCCAAAATATCAATTACGGCGAATAGCACCATACTAGCGGTGGCAATCTCTCTTAAATCAAAATGAAAATCCATGCTTCATATTTTTTGCAAATTTACGTTTATAACTATCCACTTGGATGTTTATTCTTGAAATTTTCTAATACCTATACTTTTTAAAAAATGTATCTTGCGCCCTTTAAATTAGGTTATGTTTCAATTAGGGAAAACCATAGTATCTGAAGAGATAATAGAAAACGATTTTGTGTGTAATCTTAGCGCATGTAAAGGCGGTTGTTGTGTAGATGGCGAAGCGGGTGCACCCGTGGAAGATTCTGAAACTGAGATAATGGTTGATATCTATGCTAAAGTAAAGCCATTTTTAAGACCTGAAGGTGTTGCTGTTATTGAAGAACATGGTGCTTTTGTTAAAGGAGAAGATGGGGAGTGGGAAACTCCATTGGTAAATGGTAGTGAGTGCGCCTACGTTATTTTTGATGAAAAGAAAGTAGCTAAATGTGGTATTGAAGAAGCCTATAATCAAGGAGAAATAGATTGGAAAAAACCCGTTTCTTGTCATTTGTACCCTATAAGAGTACGCGAGTATACGGAGTTAACAGCGGTTAACTACCATAAATGGCAAATTTGTGATCCCGCCTGTGCTTTAGGCGATGAATTAAAAGTGCCTATCTATAAATTCGTCAAAGAAGCTTTAATTAGAAAATTTGGTGAATCGTGGTATAAGGAGTTAGAGGAAGTCGCTGAAGACCATCTTAAATAGTAGGTATATATATTACAATTTGTGTGCCTATTGGGTTGGTGGCATCATCAAACTTATCAATAATATCTACATGAAAATAATTTTCATAATCTCGTGAGAAATTTGCTAATCTTTCCTTCGTAATATCGATACCAACAGATTTTCTTTTTAGTAATTTATTATCTTTAATTTTCTCTGCTGCGTCTCTACCTACACCATTGTCGGTAATGACTATTTCTATAAATCCGTTTTTTCCTTTTTTGATTTCTAAGTCAATGTCTTTACGACCATCTTTAGATGATAGTCCGTGCCATAAGGCATTCTCTAAAAAAGGTTGTAGTATGAGTGAAGGTATTTTAATGTGATGCGGGTCGATGTCATCCTTGATGTGAATATTAAAGTTGATTTCATTTGAAAATCTAATATTTTCGATATTCATATATAGTTCGACAGTTTCAAGTTCTTCAGCTAGTGATATCTCTCGCTGAGAAGAAGCTTCCAATATTTTACGGACTAATTTTGAAAATTTATTTAAATAATGAACTGCATTCTTTTTTTCATTATTTATGATATATAATTTGATGGAATTTAGTGAGTTGAATAAAAAATGCGGATTCATTTGACTACGTAGCATACTTTGTTCTAAAGTCAATAATTTTTTGTCTGCATTTAGTTGACTCTGTCGGTATAGAATGTATAAAATACCAATTAATAGAATCAAAGAAATACCGATGATGATAAGCATAGTCTTATTCTTTTTCAACCTTAAACGAACAGATTCGTTCTCTTGGGCAAGACGCTCTAGTTGATTGGCTCTTATTTGAGACTCATACCTTAAAATCATATCATTTACGTATCTTAAGTTGAGTGTATTTGTTATGCGCTCTTCATACTTTTTAGACTCTTTAAAATATTTCATGCCCTTTTCATAATCATCTCTCTTTATCCAAAGTTCAGACAAGAATTTATTTGCATCTGCTATTTCAACATTAAATTGATATTTCTCGGCTAGTGCTAGACCAGCTTCTAGATTTGTTTCAGCGGCATCATAGTCTTCTAATCTAATTTGTGCCCAACCAAGATTAATGTAAATAGTTGTAACAATTTTTTGATCGTTAAGGGAAATGGCTTTAAGTAAGTTAGACTGCAAAATGTCAATAGCTTCTTGCACTTTACCTTGGTGAACATATATGTGGGCTATGTTATAGTTACATTTAATTTTACCGTTATTAGAGTTTATAATTTCATAGTACACCAAAGATTTCCTGAAATGTTTTAAGCCAGGTTGAAGATTTCCTTGAGATTCATAACATTCTCCTAAATTCAGGTGATTTATTGCCAAGCCCAGTTTATCGTCCAATTCTTTTTCTAAAACCATGGCTTTTTCATATTTCTCTATAGCCAGTTCGTATTGCTCAAGCATTTGATAAATGCCACCTATGCTATTCAATGATACGATAATGCTTCTTTTTAGACCTAAACTAGGGTTTTCTACAGTCTCTGCTAGTTCTAATGCATCTTGACTGTAATCTAAAGCAGATTTGAAGGCGTCTGTTCGTCTATAGACCGTGCTGATCATATTTAGGCTGTATACTTTAAATTCAATATTATCAGCTTCTACAGCTACCTTAAGGGCTTCTTGGTAAAGTTCAAGAGATTTGGTATACAAAGAAAGGTCTCGGTAAATACTACCAAGATTATTTAAAGCATAAGCTTGTCCAGAATAGTATTTTTTTTGAAAGGATTTTTGTTCAATATTGCGTAGGGCTGTACTGTCGTTGGTAAAACTGCCAAGTAACTTATCTATCTCTTGACATGTCTGGGGAGTAGATACCAGTAAACTGTCTAAATTATTTTGTAAATCATTAGAAAAGTCTTGGGAGTAACTATTATGCGAGAGCACAAAAGTATATAGAAGAAAGACTAGAATTTTGTAATTGAATTTATACACTATATGTTTATGGAAAAAGCTTGAGTAATATGTAAAAAAACCAAATTAATGAATTATAGCATGTCTAAAAAATCTGATTTTTTTTGCCTTGATACAGGTATTTTATGATTTGATTTTAAGATAACATATCCATCTGTCTTTAAAAATTCTTTTATCTTATTTAAATTGATTATGTATGAATTATGAATTCTAAAAAATGAATCAGATGGTAGTAATTCATTAACTTCTTTGAGTTTTTTAGTAAGCACAATCTTTTGACCGTCAGTTAAAAATATAGTGCTGTAATTTCCATCTGACTCAGCGTACAATATTTCATCGCTTTCTAAAAATAACAGTTTACCGTCTGTGTTTAGTGTAATGCGTTTGTGTACAGCTCTAGAGTTGTAATTTATAAGTGCCATCTCTAAATCTTCGACAGAGAAGTTTTTGCTGTTGAATTTTTTAATTTTGACAATTGTCTCTTCTAAGTCATCTGTATCAATAGGCTTTAAAAGATAGTCCAATGCTTGACTTTTGATTGCTTTTAAGGCATATTGATTATATGCTGTGGTAATTACTACAGGAAAATTTTTATTGGTAAGCTTTCTAATAAATTGAAAACCGTCCATAGTGGGCATTTCTATATCTAAAAATAAACAGTCAGGCGTGTGTTTTTCTAAATAGGCAAGTGCTTCGTTTGGGTTTGTAAAAGATGCTATTATGTTAATTTCATCACTAAAGTTAGTGAGCTCCCAAGTTAAGCTTTGGAGGGCTTTAATTTCATCATCAACGATTACAGCTTGTAACATAAAAAAAGGATATCAAGTTAGAAAGTTATGAAAAATTAAGCGCTTGTTTTATTTTCCTTTGCTAATTTGTGTCAATGGAAGAAATATTAGTGTAATCGGTATATTTTGAATCAAGTGTACATTAGCTATTACAAACTTTAAAAAAGAGGTAAAAAGACTATAATTCATATATTTTAATATATTCTTGTTTTTTTGATTTCCGTTTATACATAAAAAGAGACAAGTTATACAAAATAGGTCTACCAGTTTTAAGCATAAATTTACCTTTAGCAAAGAACTTCAGTGTGTTATAAATGGATTAGACATGAGAAAATGTGGCATAATGTTGACATTATTTATAGTGGTCTTATTGATTGCCTCTCAACTTATGTCAGAAGATGAAAAAGGTTTAAATGAGAATTTAACTGTTTCTGTTGAGGTTCAAAAATAAAATATAGAAAGACAATAACTATAAATTAAGCAAAAACATTAACCGACTGATGAAAAGTTTCAGCGGAGTTTACAGTTTTGCAGATATTAGTATTATTAGTTTAATTACCCTTTTAATATGATATGGTGATATATTAATCACTGAAAGTATTTCTAATAAAGTCGATGGCAAGTTAGAAGTACAGTTAATAAATTCAGAGGGAGGGTTATTGAAAATAAATAGCTCTTTCAATACGGGTAAAAAAGTTTAAAGTTAAAATATAGTACGGTTCTTTATAAGATAGTGTATGTTATCTTATATCTAATGTTTGAGCGCCAAAATAAGTATAACTACGATTCGTCGTATGATTACGTTCTAAGAAAAGGTTTCGGGGGAACTACCTTTATTAGACTTGGTGGGCATTTTTCATAATAGAAACATTAGTGGGGCCGTACATTTTTTATGTCTTATTATTTCATAAACGTAACTTACTCTCTTTAAATAATAACATAGAAAAGCTTTATGCGCCAGAAATCGGTTTAATACTTCAAAATGATGCAAAAAATAGAACTACGGCATGCTTGAATTTTAAGTTTTATTTACAGTAAGAGAATAAAAAAGACCCCATATTATGGGGTCTTTTTTATATACGGCTAAGCCGAGGTTAAGTAAGGGGATGCTTATTTATTTTGATATAAGGCTTTAATGCTATAGAAAAAAGTAGCACAGCTGCATATATCATTAATATGGTGATATAGTTTTCCATGGTTAAAGTACTACAGTATAAGTTGTATACTGTGTAAAATGACATTATGGATTACGGAAATTTAATGGTATCGTTAAAAAGACTGTGAAAAGTTAGTCTTATGGCACTTTTAAGGTTAAACCATTTGTAGTTTAGTTTCATCAATAACAAATTAAAGGAATTGGACTTTACCTTCTTATAAATATAAAAAGATAATTTTGAGACCAGAAGTAAACTGGAATAGACGAGTACTGCTTGTAGGTATTGGGACATATACAAAAGAACGAATAAGTAGGTAAATTCTTACATATTGAATATGTATTTCATCGAAAAGAGAGCAACTACTCGATGAAATACAATTATAGCTCTTTTGTGAAGTATTTAAACAATGAAAAGCTATAGAAAACTGTCTACCTTTTTGTATGCTTCAATAACAGCTAATTCGCCTTCTTTGCCATCTCTAGAATTGCCATGCTCCATACCAAGTATGCCTTCAAAACCTTGTGTATGGATCCATTTAAATACATTGTGGTAATTGATTTCGCCTGTGGTAGGTTCGTTTCTACCAGGGTTATCTCCTATTTGAATGTAAGCTATCTCTGACCAAGAGGCCTCCATATTAGGGATTAGGTTTCCTTCTTGAATTTGCTGATGATAGATGTCAAATAAAATTTTACATGAAGGGGAATTTACTGCCTTACAAATTTCAAATGCTTGTGGAGTATCTGTTAAAAACAATCCGGGGTGATTTCTAAAATTCAAAGGTTCCAATACAATGGTAATATTGTGTGGTTCTAGTAACGCAGAAGCTTGCTTAAGGCTTTCTATGACATTTGCTGTCTGATACCCCATTTTTAACTTAAGATCTACATGGCCAGGTACTACAGTCATCCATTTGGCATTAACCCGTTTGGCAGCTTCTATAGAACTTTTTATGTCATTTAAAAACTCTTCTCTTTTGATTTGATTACCCGATGCCAAATTAGCTGTTTTCCAGTGTATTTCATGTGCTACGAATACCCCCATTTCTAAACCGCGTTCTTTCATGGTTTTAGCCATTTTATTCTGTAGTTCAACAGGTCGTTTACGCATCTCATTATCTTCAAATGCAGTATAGCCTTGATCGGCCATAAAGTTTAACTGGTCAATAGGATCTTCGCCAGCAAGGTTTTTGAACATACCTAAATGAGGGGCATATTTTAAATTATACTTATGGGGATTTTGCTTGTTGTTCAGTGTGCCTGCATAAGTTAGTGTGCTGCTAAGGGAAATAGCACCTGTAGTTAATGCAGATTTTTGAATAAAACTTCTTCTTTTCATAAGTGGTTGATTTAAAGTAAAAAAGCCAAGAACGATGAATAATCATGTTCTTGGCTTTAAATATTTGATATGTTATTGTGTTATAAGGACCATGCCTTACCTCCTGTAAGCTCTTGCATATCTCCACAAGGTACATACTCACCTGGTACAGGTAAATACGCCAATACTTCTTCGCCTACATATTCAGAAGCTTTATAGCCCCATATAGTCATACCTCTTAAATTATTGGCAAAAGCAAATCTAGATATCTCATCATCTATTTCTGCAGTGGTACCTTCAGATATGGCCTTGGTATAACTGTTAATGGTCTCAAACATTTCAGCTTGCTGATCTTTGGTATATTTTAAAGAACTTGCCAAAACTGGTTCTAAATCTTCAGTAGTTAAGTCTTCAGCATTTTCTTTACCAGAATCTGCCAATGCCTTATCTATAAATTTATTCATGGACATTTTAAGGAAATCTTGCTGTTCCTTTTCCATAACATCTTTTGCAAATCTGTCAATAAAGATATCAACTTGTACTTCTGATGCAGAAGGTGTGTCAGTTTTAGGTAGAATAATATCTACCAGTTTAGAAAGTACTGCACCTTCATTTTGAGCCAAGAATTCTGGGGTCCAAGTTAGGGCTGGTTCACTTTTACAGCTTTGAACAATTGACAATAGAGTTGGGGTGGCCACCATATATCCAAGTGACATTCCCATATTTTTTAATACACGTCTTCTATCCATTATATGTTTCCTTTTTTAAGTTGTTCAACTGCGTGGTTTGCAGCTCTGGCTGTAAAAGCCATATAAGTTAAAGATGGGTTTACACAACTGGCAGAAGTCATAAATGACCCGTCAGTTACATATACATTGGGTACATCATGTAATTGATTGTTCCCATTTAAAACAGATGTTTTCCTGTCTCTACCCATACGGGCAGTTCCCATCTCATGAATACCTAAACCTAATGCACTTTCATTATCATACCCTTTTACATCTCTGAGTCCAGCTTTTTCTAACATGTCAACTGCCGACTCTAAAATGTCTTTACGCATTTTAAGTTCGTTTTCTTGAAGCTCTGCATCGAAAGTAACCGTTGGTAATCCCCAATCATCTAACTTATCGTAGTCTAAGGTGAATCTGTTGTTTTCGTAAGGTAGTACTTCTCCAAAGCCCATCATACCAAATGTCCATCCGCCTGGTTTTAAAACAGCATCTTTTAAATCTTTACCATGAGATAGTTCGGCAATAGACTCTTCCCAGTTACCTCTAGAAGCTCCGCCTTGATAACCGAATCCTCTTAAATAATCTCTATCAGAATCTCCACCTAAGTTTCTAAATCTTGGAATGTAGATACCACTAGGTTTTCTTCCTTTATAGTATTTATCTTCAAAGCCGTCAAATTTTCCAGAAGCCCCTACTTGAAGTTGATGATCCATAATGTTACGTCCCAATTGGTCAGATTCATTACCCATACCATTAGGGAAAGTCTCAGATTTAGATTGCATTAATATTGAAGTTGATGCAATTGCAGATGCGCACAAGAAGATAACTTTTGCCTTAAATTCAAATGTTTCTTTAGTGTTTGCATCAATAACCTTTACACCTGTAGCTTTCTTTGTCTTTGGGTCATAAATTACCTCATGTACAATTGAATCTGGTCTAAGTGTCATATTACCGGTAGCTTCTGCTGCCGGCAATGTTGAAGAAAGACTACTAAAGTAAGCTCCAAAAGGACACCCTCTAATACATCTATTTCTAAATTGACACTTGCTTCTACCGTCAAATTGCTTGGTTCCTGTAATGTGTGCTGTTCTACCGGCGGTTACTACACGGCCATTAAAATTCTCTGCTACTTTTTCTCTGAACTCTTGCTCTACGCAATTTAAGTCCATCATTGGTAAAAATTGACCATCAGGTAATTGCTCCAAACCTAAGTTCTCACCACTAACACCAATGTATGTTTCTACCTTATCGTACCAAGGTGCAATATCTTTATAACGAACAGGCCAATCTACAGCAATACCTTCTTTTTTGTTAGCTTCAAAATCAATATCACTTAAACGGTAGCTTTGACGGCCCCATTGAAGAGAACGACCACCTAGGTGATATCCTCGCATCCAATCAAATCGCTTTGTTTCGTTGTATGGATGTTTAAGGTCATTTACAAACCACATATTACTGGCTTGGTTTGTAGTATAACCCGTTCTATTTTGCTTTGGTTGTTGCTCAATGATTTCTTTAGTTGGTTGCCCTGCATTAGGAAAATCCCATGGATCCATATTTGCAGTCTCATAATCATCAATATGTTTTACCATACGACCACGTTCTAAAACTAATGTATTTAGCCCTGCCTCACATAATTCTTTCGCGGCCCAACCACCACTAATTCCGGTACCTACAACTATGGCGTCGTAAGATTCCTGTTCTTTGTTATAATAAAATTTGCTCATAAAAGTTGTTTAATCTCTAAATTTATTAAATATTAAATTAATTCTATACATTTAATGTCCATTCTTATTGCGAAATTCGCTAAAATTAACCTTGAGTTAGATTAATGTACTTATTTGTTAATTTAACGTCAATGCTTAATATTATATTTCAAACAACAACAAACAACCAAAACATGAAAAGAAAAAGTTTTATCAGATTTGCATCTATGGCAGGTATCGGTATCTCGTTACTAGGAACTTACGCTTGTAAGGAAACTAAAAAAGAAAAAGTAGAAAATGCAGAAATTGTAATGGAAGAAAGTGCTGCAACTCCATTTTTTAAATTGTCTTTGGCACAATGGTCTATGCACAAAATGATTAGAGAAGATGGTGTAGATCCATATTCTTTCGCCAAAAAAGCCAAGGATTGGGGATTTACAGGTTTAGAGTATGTAAGCCAATTATATAATCCTGAATTGGAAGATGCCGGTTATTCTGAAGAAGCTATGGCAAATTTCGTTGCAAAATCTAATGCAGAAGCAGAAAAATACGGAATGCAAAATGTTTTGATCATGATTGACGGTCAAGGTAATTTAGCTGTTAATGATGAAGCCGAAAGAAATGAAACGGTAGAGAAACATAAAAAATGGGTAGATGCAGCTGCAGCAATGGGTTGTCATGCAATAAGAGTAAATCTAAACGGTAGTAATGTTCCAGAAGAATGGATCAAGAATTCTGTAGACGGACTTACGAAATTGGCTACCTATGCAAAAACCAAGGGTATTAATGTATTGGTTGAAAACCATGGTGGACTGTCTTCTAACGGAGAATTACATGCCCAAGTAATGAAAACCGTAAATATGGATAACTGTGGAAGTTTACCTGATTTTGGAAACTTTTGTATTGAGCGCAAACCAGATAGTTGGGACTGCCTTAAGGAGTATGACAAATATAAAGGTGTTAAAGAATTAATGCCTTATGCAAAAGCAGTGAGTGCAAAGTCTAATAACTTTGACGCAGATGGTTATGATACCGGTATTGATTATGTAGAAATGCTGAAAATTGTAAATAATGCAGGCTATACTGGATTTATCGGTGTAGAATACGAAGGATCTGAAATAAGTGAGGCTGATGGTATCATCGCTACCAGAGATCTTTTGCTAAAGGCAGCAAAAGAAATAGAATAATCAAGTGGGAGATTTATGGAGACTTTTTTTAATGAAATATTCGATTATAATTTTCACTGTAATAAGAAACTCATAGAGCAGTGTTTGGGGCTCGATAGAGTGCCAACAGAAACCATGCGTTTGTTTAGTCATATTTTAAATGCACACCATATTTGGAATGCAAGAATATTGAACAAACCTATTAAATATGAGGTTTGGCAAGAACATGAGGTGAAGAATTGGGCAGATATTCATTATGAAAATCAACGTAGTTCGTTCGAAATAGTTACTAATGCCGATAATTTTGATAAGCGTATAGATTATGAAAATTCAGAAGGGCGTTTATTTACCAACACCCTACAAGACATTCTTTTTCATATCATCAACCATTCTACAAGTCATAGGGGGCAAATTGCCGTAGATTTTAGAAATATTGATGAAACACCTATAAGCTCAGATTATGTTTATTACAGAAGATAAATGAAGAATAAAGTTAGAGCGCAGCTGTGCTTTATGATGTTTTTAGAATTCTTTATTTGGGGTGCATGGTTTGTTACTCTAGGTACTTTTTTAGGTAACAATCTAAAAGCAACAGACAGTGAAATAGCCTTGGCATTTTCAACACAATCATGGGGAGCTATTATTGCTCCCTTTGTTATTGGTATTATTGCTGATAGGTATTTTAATGCAGAGAGAATTTTGGGAGCTTTACATCTTTTTGGTGCTGTTCTTATGTATTTCATGTGCCAAAGTACAGCATTCGATGGATTTTATATCTTGGTTTTAGCCTACATGATTTTGTACATGCCTACCTTGGCATTGGTAAATTCAGTTTCGTTTAACCAAATGAAGAATCCTGCAAAAGAGTTTTCAATGGTTCGTGTTTTTGGAACTGTAGGGTGGATTATTGCTGGAGTTTCAATAAGTTATATTTTTAGTTGGGACCAAGAAGGAAATATTGAAAGAGGTCTACTTAAAAATACCTTTTTGATGACATCAATAGCATCTTTAATTTTAGGATTGTTCAGTTTTACATTACCTAAAACTCCGCCTAAAGCTAGCAGTTCAGAGAAGCTGGGCATAAAAGAGTTATTAGGATTAGATTCTTTGAGTTTATTTAAGGATAAGAACTTTTTAATATTCTTTATCTCGTCGGTGTTAATTTGTATTCCATTAGCATTCTATTATCAAAATGCGAATCCGTTTCTGGTGGAGGTGGGTATGGATAACCCTACCGGGAAAATGACGCTAGGTCAAGGTTCTGAAATTATATTTATGCTGTTACTCCCTTATTTCTTCACCAAATTTGGTTTTAAGAAAACAATTTTAGTTGCTATGGCAGCTTGGGTAATTCGGTATTTGTTATTTGCATTTGGCGATGCAGAAGGTCTAGGTCTATCACTAATTGTGGGTATTGCGCTACATGGTATATGTTATGATTTCTTCTTTGTCTCTGGGCAAATTTATACCGATAGCAAGGCTGGCGATAAATTCAAAAGTTCAGCACAAGGACTTATTACATTGGCTACATATGGTGTAGGTATGTTAATTGGGTTTTGGATTGCAGGAAAAATTTCTACCGCTTACCTTTTAGAAGATGGCAAACATGTTTGGGAAACCATCTGGATGTATCCAGCTGGTTTTGCGCTTGCTGTATTTATATTGTTCGCGATTTTCTTTAAAACAGAGAAAATAGAATATCAATCTTAGATAAATTCTTTAATTTAAACGCCTGAAAATTGTAACTCATTATGTACTATAGTTGTTTTTCAGTAGATAAATTGAGTGATTTTTTCAGATATTAAAATAACAATTAAATCCGAAAGGATTTTAAACAATAATATTTTCAACTTAAACAACAACAAAATGCCAAAGAAAATACGATTAGGAATATTAGGTGGAGGTGGAGATTCGTTAATAGGAGTATTGCACAGAGTAGCATCTTTTATTAATGATAATTATGAAATAACAGGAGCTGTTTTTAATCCTGATTACGATACTAGCATAGAATTCGCCAAAGAAATAGATGTTCCCTTAAATAGAATTTATAAAGATTTTGATACCTTAATTGAAGAGGAATTAAAATTACCAGAAGATGAACGTATTCAAGTATGTTCTATTCTAACACCTAACTTTTTGCATTACCCAATGGCTAAGAAGTTATTGGATAACGGTTTTCACGTAATCTGTGAAAAGCCGATGACAACAACTTTAGAAGAAGCAAAGGATTTGCAGAAATCTCATGAAAATGCTGGTACTGTTTTCGCTTTAACCCACACATATACAGGTTACCCTATGGTACGCCAAATGCGTGAAATGATTAAAGCTGGTGCTTTAGGTAAAATTCATAAGGTAGATGCAGTTTATTACCAAGGGTGGATTAATACTATTATTCATGACAAGGAAAAAAGATCTTCTGTTTGGAGATTAGATCCTAAAAAAGCAGGTATTAGTTCTTGTATGGCAGATATTGGTGTGCATGCATTTAATATGGTGGAGTATACAACCGGACTTAAAATAAATAAATTACTTAGCGACTTCAATTATCTTTACGAGGATAACCAAATGGATGTTGATGGTACTGTACTTATACGTATGGGTGACCATGTAAAAGGTGTTATTAGAGGTAGTCAAGTAGCTACGGGTGAAGAAAACGGATTAGCCATTTCAATTTATGGTGAGAAAGGTGCTTTTAGATGGGAACAGGAAAAACCTAATTTTCTATATAAGTTAAGTGATACGGAGCCTACACAAATTTACAAGCCTGGTCATGCATATAATTCTGAATTGTCTTTAGATGGTACTAAACTACCAGCTGGTCATCCAGAAGGTATTTTTGATTCTATGGCGAACATTTATAAAGGTGTTGCAAGAGCAATTAGAGGTGAAAAATATAATGACGGCGAATTCCCAACTATGACAGATGGTGTTCGTGGTATGAACTTTATTGAAGCAACCGTAGATTCGCATAAAAGCGGAAATACTTGGGTAGCTTTAGAGAACTAAATTGTCATTTCAAAGTATAAAAAAGAGCCGCAATTTGCGGCTCTTTTTGTTTTATAAACTTAAAGTGAAAATTAAGAATTTACCACTTTAAAATGTTGGCATACAACAATCATACTTTCTCTTGGTTCTCTTTTGAATTCTTGTAATTCTCTGGTAAAAAAGTCCCAATGATACTTTTTCCAGCTGTCTAATGATTTGTCTCCATTTGCTTCTAATTGAGCATAAGTAGCATCAATACTGAAATACGGTTTAAGAGAAACGGCGGTGGTAGCAATGATACATTGTGCTTCACCACTCCAATTTGTGACTACTATATAATCTCCTATTTTTGGTAAAGCTTCATTACGGTTTTGTAAACCTAGTAAAGAATGTGAAATTGCCTTTCTAGCTCCGCTCTGTATTAATCTAGAGTTTTCGTTGGCATCTTGTTCATTGTCGCCAAAACACATAGTTTTTGGTGTCGTGTGAGAGACATCTTCAAGATGATTCTTCAAATAATTACCCCACATATTTCTGGCTGAAGCATTTTCCATAAGCTGATATTTTCTTTAATCTATAGGATTTAATAAACGTAATACTTTGTAATTAATTTTAATATCAAGAAAATTTACCTGCTTTTAATTGTTCAGCTGCATGATTTGCTGCTCTTGCGGTAAATGCCATATAGGTCAAAGACGGGTTAACACAACTAGAGGAAGACATAAAAGCACCGTCGGTTACATACACATTTGGTACTAAATGTACTTGGTTGTTCTTGTTGATGATAGAAGTCTTTGCACTATGTCCCATTCTGGCGCCACCCATTTCATGAATACCCAGGCCAGGTCCATTAGGTTCTTCATAAGATGCTACATCTTTAAAGCCTGCAGCTTCAAACATGTTCACAATTTCTTTCTTGATATCTTCACGCATCTTATATTCATTTTCCTTAAACTCAACGTCAAAAGCTAATTGAGGCAATCCCCATTTATCTTTTTCGGTAGGGCTAAGTGTTACTCTGTTGTCATCATAGGGTAGAAATTCTCCAAATCCTGTTACACCAATAGTCCATCTGCCAGGTTTTAATACGGATTCTTTTAAATCTTTTCCATATCCTAATTCACCAATTTCTGCAGACCAATCTCCTCTACTTGCTGTTCCTTGATAACCAAAACCGCGTAAATATCCTTCGCGTTTAGTTTCCGCATTCATGTTCACAAAACGAGGTATATAAAATCCGTTTGCACGTCTTCCTTTATAATATTTGTCTAAATACCCATCTACTTTTGCGGTTGCGCCTAATTTGTAATGGTGATCCATAATACCTCTTCCTAAAGCATCAGAATCATTGCCTAATCCGTTAGGGAAACGTTCAGATTTTGATTGCAATAAAATACCTACCGATGCCATTGCAGATGCACATAGAAAAATCACCTTTGCTTTAAACTCTAGTTTTTCATTGGTCTCTGCATCGATTACTCGTACACCTGTTGCTTTTTTAGTAGTATCGTCATATATAATTTCATGTACTATAGAATTGGGTCTCAAGGTCATGTTCCCAGTGCGCTCGGCAGCAGGTAATGTGGAAGAGTTACTGCTGAAATATCCTCCAAATGGGCATCCGCGCCAGCAACGATCTCTATTTTGGCATGTTCCACGACCTTCAAAAGTAGCATTGGGGTCTGTAATGTGTGCTGTTCTACCTATGGTTATTAAACGGCCATCATCAAATTTTTCTGCCGTAGTTTTCTTAAAATCTTCTTCAACACAATTCAATTTCATGGCAGGCTGAAATTTACCATCAGGTAATACCTCTAGCCCTAAAGCTTCACCGCTTACGCCAATATATTCTTCGACCTTGTCATACCATGGCGCAATATCTTTATATCTCACAGGCCAATCTACACCAGCGCCATCCTTTTTATTCGCTTCAAAATCTATATCGCTCCATCGGTAGCTCTGTCTTCCCCAGGTCAGTGATCTACCACCAACTTGATAACCGCGTATCCAATCAAAACGTTTTGTTTCTACATAAGGGTGATCTAAATCGTTTACGAAAAAGTGTTTAGAATCTTCGGTTGGTGCCCAAATCACTCTTTTTTGTACATGGTATTTTTCTTGGTCCTCTTTGGATAATTTGCCTTTTAACGGATAATCCCAAGGGTCATCGTTCATTGTAGGATAATCTTCAATATGCTTGACCATTGGGCCCCGTTCCAAGACAAGCGTTTTTAAGCCCTTCTCTGTTAATTCCTTAGCAGCCCAGCCGCCGCTTATTCCTGTTCCGACAACAATTGCGTCGAATATTTCATTTTGATTCATGCTTGAAATTTTATCTTTTTCTGATGGTATTCCCTATATTTATGGCAAATCTCTAAAGTATCTAGAAGAACCTGATATAATTCTTAAATATAAGATATTTTGAGAGATTTTATATCTCAAAGTCAACAACAAATTCAAACAACAACTGATAGTATATTTTTATGAAAACAATCAAAGGACCAGCCGTATTCTTGGCACAGTTTGTAGACAGTAAAGCTCCATTTAATTCCTTGGACGGAATGTGTAAATGGGCAGCTGATCTAGGATATAAAGGAATTCAAATTCCAACTTGGGAAAGTTTTTTAATCGATTTGGACAAAGCAGCTGAAAGTCAGACCTATTGCGATGAGTTAAAAGCCAAAGTAAACTCTTATGGGTTAGAAATTACAGAACTTTCAACACACTTACAGGGACAATTGGTTGCGGTTAATCCTGCATATGACTTAATGTTCGATTCTTTTGCTCCTAGTAATGTTCATGGCAATCCTAAAGCTAGAACAGAGTGGGCAATTGAAACCGTAAAAAAAGCTGCAACTGCTAGTAGAAGACTAGGATTAAAGGCTCATGCTACTTTTTCTGGGTCTTTATTATGGCATACTATGCACCCTTGGCCACAAAGACCAGCTGGTTTAGTGGAAATGGGTTTTGAAGAATTAGCAAAGAGATGGACGCCGATTTTAAATCATTTTGATAAAGAAGGTGTTGATGTTTGTTATGAAATTCATCCAGGGGAAGATTTACATGATGGTGACACTTTTGAGCGTTTTCTAGAAGCTACTGGCAATCATAAACGAGTAAACATTCTTTATGATCCAAGTCACTTTGTATTGCAACAGTTAGATTATATTACATATATAGATCACTATCATGAGTTTATAAAGTCTTTCCACGTAAAGGATTCTGAATTTAACCCAACAGGTAAAAAAGGTGCTTTTGGCGGTTATAATGATTGGGGTGATCGAGCAGGAAGATACCGTTCGTTGGGTGACGGACAAATAGATTTTAAAACCATATTTTCTAAATTAACACAATACGGTTGTGACGTTTGGGCGGTAATGGAATGGGAATGTTGTATTAAGAGCCCAGAGCAGGGTGCGCGTGAAGGTGCCAAATTTATATCTGACCACATTATTGAAGCTACAGAAAAAACCTTTGATGATTTTGCAGGTGCAGAGATAGATAAAGAAATGTTGAAGAAAATGTTGGGACTTTAAAAATAGATGATGAATAAATATATAGTAAGTGCAGTATGTGTTTTAGCTCTCGTGGCATGTAAGCAAGAAAAAAAGGAGAAAACTGAAGCGGTCGTAGTTGAAGAAACTATGGTTGTTGATAATGATTGGGAGGTATTGTTTGACGGTACTTCTTTAGATAAATGGAAGGAGTTCAAAACCGACGGAGTAAGTGATGCCTGGAAAATTGAAGGTGATGCTTTGGTATACACGCCACCAGCAGAAGGTGAAGAGAATAAAAATCATGATCTTGTTACTAGAGAGGAGTTTACCAATTTTGTATTGACATTAGATTGGAAAATTTCTGAAGCAGGTAATAGCGGTGTATTTTGGGGTGTTAGTGAGGATGAAAAATTTGGAACAGGATATCAAACTGGCCCTGAAATTCAAATATTGGATAACGATAAACATCCAGATGCTAAGGCGGGCACAACCCACCAAGCTGGTGCATTGTATGATATGGTTTCACCGGCAAAAGATGTTACTAAGCCAGTTGGGGAATGGAATACTATGGTGATTACAGTTAATCACGAAGAGCATACAGGAAGTGTTATGCTAAACGGAACAGAAATGGTAACCTTTCCTGTGGCAAACGAAGAATGGGACGCTATGGTCGCAAAATCAAAATTTGCAGGTTGGGACGGATTCGGAAAATATACAACCGGTAAAATCGGACTGCAAGATCACCATAATGTAGTAGCATTTAGAAACATAAAAATCAAACAACTTTAATAGCATATACGTATGAAAAATAGATATTCATTACTATTGTTAGTTGCTTCTTTAGGAGTGATTTCTTGTCAAGAAAAAGTAACGGTAGCTACTGACGGAGGGTTAGAAGCTGTTAAGGATAGTGTAATCGTTTATGAAGAATACATGGGCGAAGAACCAACTACACCAGAGGGGACTGAATTTTATGAGCCTAAGGTAGCAGTTGTTAAACCGGCAACGGCTAGCTCTGCCCCTAGTGATGCTATTGTACTTTTTAGTGGTGCCAATTTAGACAATTGGATCAGTACTAACGATAGTACTGCGGCTAAATGGCACGTGAACAAAGACGGTAGTATGACGGTAAATGATAAAACTGGAAACATACAGACCAAGCAGGATTTTGGAGATGTACAGTTGCATATAGAGTGGAAATCTCCTTTACCAGTACAGAGAGAAGGGCAAAATAGAGCCAATAGCGGTGTGTTTCTTAACGGAATATATGAAGTGCAAGTATTGGATCAAAATGACAATCCAACTTATGTTAATGGACAAGTGGGGTCTATTTATAAGCAGCATGTACCATTAGCTATGGCTTCTATGCCAACAGGTGAATGGAATACCTACGATATCATTTATCATGCACCAGAATTTAATGTGGATGGTGGCAAGATAAAATCTGGAGATATTACCGTAATCCATAACGGAATTTTGGTTCAAGATCATGTAGAACTTAAAGGAACAACACCTTATATTGGGTGGCCTAAAAACCCAGCACATGGTAAAGGACCTTTAATGTTGCAAGATCACGGTGACGATAGTCGTGTAAGTTTTAGAAATATTTGGGTTAGAGAACTTTAATATTTTATCAATTATAAGTTAAGGAGCAAATAAGCGTATTTCTTGTTTGCTCCTTAACTGTTTAAGTAGGGCTAGAAGATTTACAATAAATTTCTCATTTACCTTACCTTTGTCTTAATCTTAAAATGTATTTATGATTCAATCGATGACCGGCTTCGGAAAGCATGTAGTTCAACTACCTAACAAGAAAATTACGGTAGAAATAAAATCGCTTAATAGTAAGAGTATTGATTTAAATGCACGTATGCCTTCTGGTTATCGTGAAAAGGAATTAGAACTGCGAAAGTTGGTCGCTAATTCTTTGTTACGAGGTAAGGTAGATTTTAATCTTTATGTTGAGCTTACCGGTAACGAAACCTCTACTCAGGTTAATGAAGTTGCGGTTAAACAATATATGGGTCAGTTGAAAAACATTGCCGATGGTGATGACCTAAGATTATTGGAAATGGCATTGCGTTTTCCTGATGCTATGAAGACCGATAAGGAAGATATCGATGAATCTGAATATGAGGCTATAAAAGAGGCATTGAAAGGTGCCTTGGTGGAAATTAATGAGTTTAGGTCAGAAGAAGGTAGTGTTTTGGAGAAAGATTTTCTTGAAAGAATATCTTCATTGAAAAAGCTTTTAGAAGAGGTTGTAAGTATAGATCCAGATAGGCAAGCTACTATTCGTGAGCGCTTAGAAAAGGCTGTTCAAGATATAAAGGCCGATGTAGATGCAAATAGGTTTGAACAAGAACTTATTTATTATTTAGAGAAGTATGATATTACTGAGGAGAAAGTTCGCTTGGCAAATCATTTAGATTACTTCAGTAAAACTTTACAGTCAGACGATAGTAACGGTAAAAAATTAGGATTCATTTCTCAAGAGATTGGTCGTGAAATTAATACGATCGGTTCTAAGGCAAACTTTGCTCCTATGCAGCAAATAGTGGTGCAAATGAAAGATGAACTAGAGAAGATTAAAGAACAAATGTTAAACGTACTATAGATGAAAGGTGGAAAACTAATCATTTTTTCTGCGCCATCAGGTAGTGGAAAAACAACCATTGTACGCCACTTATTGGCACAGCCAGAATTGAATTTGGCTTTTTCTGTATCTGCAACTTCGCGTCCTAGAAGGGGGAAGGAAAAGCATAATGAGCACTATTATTTTATGTCGGTTTCCGAATTTAAAAATCATATCAAGAATGATGATTTTTTAGAGTGGGAAGAAGTGTATAGAGATAATTTTTACGGTACGTTAAAAAGTGAAGTAGAACGACTTTGGGCAGAGGGAAAGAACGTAATTTTCGATATTGATGTTGTTGGAGGTTTAAGAATAAAGAAAAAATTTCCTGATCAAACGTTGGCTGTTTTTGTAAAACCACCAAGTGTTGATGAACTTAAGATTCGACTTAAGAAGAGAAGTACTGAAAGTGAAGACAAAATAAATATGCGTATTGCAAAAGCATCTGTAGAATTGGCAACGGCACCTCAATTTGATGAGATTATTAAGAATTATGATCTTGATGTAGCTTTAAAAGAGGCTGTAGATTTAGTAGCATCTTTCGTTTCTGACGATAAAGAATAAATACACATGAAAAAGGTAGGATTATACTTTGGTACCTTTAACCCTATTCATATTGGTCATTTGGTTATAGCAAACCATATGGTAGAGTTTTCAGACTTAGATGAGGTTTGGTTTGTAGTAACGCCTCAAAGTCCGTTTAAGACCAAGAAAACGCTTCTAGATAATCATCAAAGATTTGAAATGGTGTATGAAGCTACCAAAGATTATGATAAGCTAAAACCTAGCAATATTGAATTTAATTTGCCGCAACCCAATTACACCATAAACACTTTAGTACATTTAGAAGAAAAATATCCTGAAGGATATGATTTTTCATTGATTATGGGCGAAGACAATCTAAAAGGTCTTCACAAGTGGAAGAATTACGAAGCTATCTTAGATCTGCACCACTTGTATGTGTACCCAAGAATATCGGAAGGGGCTATTGAGCATCAATTTAAGGATCATAAAAAGATTCATCGTGTAAATGCACCTATCATGGAAATCTCTTCTACATTTATTCGTAAAGAGCATAAAAACGGTAAAAACATCAAGCCTTTGCTGCCGCCAGAAGTTTGGAAGTATATGGATGAAATGAATTTTTATCGTTAATCTATACTATTGGCTTTGCGAAGATTATCTGTAGCTAAAAATACATCTCCTTTATTATAATACCACTTACGTACTTTAGGTATTTTAATTCCGTTTACGGTAATCATTTCAGAAAGAAAAATATATTCTCCGTCGTTTTTGCTTTCATCATGAAAAAACTGATACACTTCCATAGCATAGGTCTTAGGGTCAAAGTAGAAATACCAAGTATCGTTACCTACTTCTTTTTCATATGTAGCTTTTAAAACTAAATATGATTTGCCCTTAAAACTTTTCTTAATGACCTTGTCTTCTATTATAGTACCTGGGTCTTTTAGTTTCATTGGTAACCCATATAGGTATGTATAGTAGTTTTTCATCATTTTAGCACGGTCACAGCTA
Organism: Maribacter sp.; assembly: GCF_039968975.1. Classification (GTDB taxonomy): domain Bacteria; phylum Bacteroidota; class Bacteroidia; order Flavobacteriales; family Flavobacteriaceae; genus Maribacter. The sequence goes on from NZ_JBDVOT010000079.1 coordinate 47,008, forward strand.
ATGTTCAAACTATCTTTTATCTTAGGGAATATAGAAGTACTGCCATTTAATTTTAAGGTACAGTCGTTATTATCCAATTCAGATTCAATAACGTAATTATCTTTGGTTACTGTAGTTTTGAAATAATTACTAGGCAATTTCATTTCTACGACCGTACTACGTGGACTGCTTTTTGGATTCTCCATCTCAATTAGCATTTTGCCCTCAAAAGTAGACCAATGGTCTTCTGGGTCATGAAATGCTATTGCGCGTTCTAATAATTCGTTGCCGGTTATTTCTTGGGCATTACTTAAAACACCTGAAAGCATGAAAATGGAAAGTAAAAAATACTTCATAAATATGTGTTGTTTAAAGTGAAACTTACTTAATCTAAAGTGGCTGGTGTAACATCGGCATCATGCTCTTTGTAATACAGCTCTAGAAGATTCATGGTTGCAGTCATTAAATCTTTTGTCTCAAGCAAAATAGTGAAATACAACGTCGTGTTTTTAGGACTAGATTCTTCTGACCTAGTGCGCTCTACTTGTGCACTTATTTTTTGAGAAACCAAGTCATATAACTCTTGCTTGTTATTAAGTATAGTACCAATTTTTTCAAAAGACCTTTCTTCAAAGGCATGATAGGTATTATCTAAAATCTCTGCTAGTTTTATATCAATCTGCTTAAGCTCTTTTATTTGATTGTACTTTAATTTCTTGTGGTTATTGTTGACATGTTTATGGCTTACTTTACCTATATATTCCAATGATTGAGAAATATCGGTTAAGTGCCCCATGGCATTAATGTAGAAATTACTGGCGCCAATATGAGCTTCTTCTAAATTTTTGATGAAATAGAAGGTGTGGTTTCTTAAATCTTCAATCTCATTGGCCAATTTAGCACCTTGCTTTTTGTTTTTATGAAGCGAGTTAAGGTCCTGCTTTGCTAACCCGTTAATAGAATTAGAGTATATTTTATTCGCTCTTTTTACAACATTGGCAATGTTCTTTGCGCTTTCTTCAATAACACCTTGGATTGAGCTACTTTCTGCGCGCTCTAAAATCTCCTCTTCTTTGGTTTCTTTTAATTTTTTGGTATGTGAAAGGTAGTTCTTGCCAATTAATACGAATGCGAATATTAATAATGCACTAATTGCATAAATACCCCCTAAGTGAATAATGTAAGCGATTATTGCTGCAGCAACGAATGCTACGATTGCGGTAAAGAACCACCCGCCAATAACATTAAGTACACCTGCAACTCTATATACGGCACTTTCAGAACCCCAAGCTCTATCTGCCAAAGATGTACCCATAGCCACCATAAAAGTTACATATGTAGTAGATAAAGGAAGTTTCAATGAAGTAGCAAGAGATATCAATACACTTGCTACCATTAAGTTTACCGAGGCTCTAATTAGGTCAAAAGCAGGTTGGTCCTTTGCCTTTGCTTTTTGAGCGTATGATGTTGGTTTTATGAACTGTTGATCAATTCTCTTTTGTAAAGCTATCGGTATTATACTGTTTAAGTTTTCAGATGCTTTTATTGAAAATTTTACGATTTGTCTGGACAAATAATTTGGTTCAAAGCGTTCATCGCCTTCATCTTGTCTAGAAAGGTCTACACTTGTTTTTACTACGTTTTTTGCTTTAGAAGAAAACCATAAGGTAACCACCATAATAACTCCAGAAGCCAATAACAGATATGTTGGTGTTTGTACCGCAACAGCTAAACCTTTCATATTATACTCCGTAGCTAATTGACCGGAATTTGACCAACTTATAAAAGATTCAAAAGCGGCCAAAGGCACACCAATAAAGTTTACCAAATCATTGCCGGCAAAAGCCATTGCCAAGGCAAACGTACCTAGGATAATGATGATAGTATAAATATTCCATTTCATGAAGGTGGTTGCCATCCACGAAATTGCAAACCACAATACTAAATTGCCCAGCAAAAATAGTTCTGGGTTTTCACTAATAAACATTGATGCTTCCGGACTTAATACAGAGGTTCCTTTTAGACCTTTAATAAGAATGAAATATATAATTGCTGTAATGGCCATACCGCCAAAAATAGCACCCACCCACTTTGGCTTATCGTTAAATTTGAACGATAATAAAACACGGGTAAAAAATTGTACAATAGCACCAATGGTAAAGGCAATGACTACAGATAATAAAATTCCTATAATAATTTCAGTAGCCTTGTCAGTATTTATATAGTTGGATAAATGGGTGAAATCCCCATCTCCTGAATATATTTTTACCAATGAAATGGCTACTGCAGCACCTAACAACTCAAAAACGATAGATACCGTTGTTGAAGTAGGCATACCCAATGTGTTGAAAAAATCGAGTAAAAGAATATCGGTGATCATAACGGCCATAAAGACAATCATGATTTCGGCAAAGACAAACTCTGACGGATTAAAGATTCCTTTTCTTGCTACTTCCATCATTCCACTAGATGATACTGCTCCAAAGGCGATACCTACACTGGCAACAAGCATAATGGTTTTAAAGGAAATTGCTTTTGACCCTATTGCTGAATTTAGAAAATTGACGGCATCATTACTGACACCAACAATTAAATCTGTTATGGCTAAAACGGCCAACGCAATAATCATGAATAAATATATGTTCTCGCCCATCAAAAATCTAAATAAGGAACAAAAATGATATTATAAATTATCATTAAGGTTAACATAAGGTTATGAAGTTAATATCGTATACTTTGCAATGATGGTTAATACATGCAAAAAAACCAAGTTTAGTGGATGAAAATACTAATTTCTTTTTGAAAATGATTTTTTGTTTTGATATCAAAATCACTTTTTAAACAAAAGATCAGGTAAAATGTAGATGAATACGCTGAAAGATTATTTTGTTTTGTTCGCAGCTAATGCTATTGAGCTGATAACATCATCTGTTGTAGTGCTTATTTTAGCAGTAGAAGGCAGTGCTATTTGTTTAGCATATAAAGTCTCTAAAACTTCAGTTTGTTCTCCTTCTTTAACGGTAATTTCTAGGTTTATCGGTTCGTACCCTACAAATTGAACCAAAATATTATGCGTGCCTGCAGTAATATCGTTAAATTCAAAATTACCTCTAAAATTTGTATGTGTAGAAAGAGTTGCGTTGTCTATACTTACCGTAGCCATTAACAATGGTTCATTAAAAAACTCGCCGTCTAAAATTTTACCTTTAATAGAA
>NZ_JBDVOT010000080.1:0-17774 GCF_039968975.1 Maribacter sp.
CACATTACGATCTTTTATGAATTGGGAAGAATTAGATAGTTTGCCAAAAACAAAAGCAACACTGGCACATTGGCAAAAACTAGGAACTTTTAGAAATGACCACCCAGCCATTGGCGCAGGTATTCATAAAAGAGTCTCAAAAGCTCCTTACGTTTTTAGCAGGTATTTTGCTAAAGATGAATATGTAGACAAGGTCGTAATAGGTTTAGATCTTCCAAAAGGAAAAAAGACACTTTCTGTAAAAGGCATTTTTGGCGATGGCACTAAATTGTATGACCGCTACTCAAACACAGGAGTTACGGTTAAAAATTCTAAAGTTATTTTAGAAAATGATTTTGATGTCACCTTATTAGAGTTGCAAGACTAAAGACTTGAAAAAATCAGGTATTTGAATGCACGGCTATTCTATTGCCTTCCGTATCTTTTAGAAGCCCCATAAATCCATGTCCTTCACCTATTTCTGTTTTAGGCTGTAATACTTGTCCGCCTGCTTTTTCAACCTTATCCAAAACTGTGGCAGCATCTTTACATGCAAAATAAACAAGTACGCCGGCTGTTGAACTAGGTACGTAATGACCGTGCTTTACCAGAGCTCCGCTTGCCTGCCCCATGCTTTGTTTGTCCGGAAACAAACCCATTATAAATTCTCCGAAATTATTTACCGTAATGGAGACATCTAAAATAGATTCATAAAATTTTTGTGCCCGCTCCATATTTGCTACAGGAATTTCAAACCATGCTATCATAACTATTTATTTAAATTAGTTTTTAGATTCTCCAATCCCGCTTCAAAATCCTTGCCCACCATTTTATCCATAGACATGAACAACATCATAATACTCATTGGAAACTTATTGTTTCCCGCAAATCCCCAAGTTACCTTACTCCTATTCCCAACTAATGATTCCAGATTCATATAGCAATCGGACTGAGACTTATAAGGCTTTAAAAATCGTAAATCTTGTTCAATTCGTTCACCTTCTACAATTCTTGTAATTTCTTGTTCTCCTTCACCTACTTCCTTATTACCATTCCAGTGGCTGGTAGCCCCTACTTCACCATCAATTCCGGTAAAAGTAAGCTCCATATCAGGGTCTTTTCTTGCCCATGGTGACCATTCTTGCTGTTTCTTTAAAAACTTTAAATGAGGCCATATCTGTTCTGGCGGTTGCTCTAATTCTATACTTCTAGATACTTGATAACTTTTAGGTGCTATTAACGCCAGTATAATGACCAATGCCACTATCACTCCAAGAATTATTAATACGGTATACATATCCAGTTAATTAGTTGTTGATGAACAAGTTAAATAAAAATTAATTATCAGACTTATATCTTTCCAAAATATCATCAACACTCTTGATCGATTTTTTGGTCCAATCTAACCTTCTTTCCAACATTTCTTCTTCTGTTAACATCCACGCTACATCCGAAGCTTTTAATTGCGAAGTTAAATGTTGCAGAATAATAGCCGCGGAAACAGATATATTAAGACTCTCGGTAAAACCTACCATTGGTATTTTTAAATAGGCATCTGCATTTTCTAGTACATAATCACTTAACCCACTTTTCTCTGTACCAAAGAACAAAGCTGTTTTGCCATCTAACTTAAAATCTTGCAATAAAGAACTATCTGCATGCGGACTAGTAGCAACGATTTTATATTCCTGCTCCCGTAACGTATCAATTACTTGTTTTGAACTTCTATAGCGCTTAATATCTACCCATTTCTGAGCTCCCATGGCAATTTCCTCATCTAAATGTTGACCATTTCTATCTTCTATCAAATGAGCGGTCTGCACACCAAAAGATTCACAACTTCTTACCACCGCACTGGTATTGTGCATTTGAAATACATCTTCAACCGCAACGGTCAGGTAATTTGTTCTTTCCGCCAATATATCAACAAACCGTTGTTTTCTGTTTTCAGAAATAAATTCTTCTAAATACTCTAAAAGCTTCACATCAATCATACGCCCAAGATAAGAAAAGTATATTTTTATACAGATTTAGAATTTTACCATGAAAAACATCGTCGTATTAACAGGAGCGGGAATTTCTGCCGAAAGCGGATTAAAAACATTTAGAGATGCCAACGGACTATGGGAAGGGCATGATGTTATGGAAGTTGCTACGCCAGAAGGGTTTCAAAAAAATCCGGAATTAGTATTAGAATTTTACAATCAAAGAAGAAGGCAATTACTTACCGTTGGACCCAATGCGGCACACAAGGCTTTAGTTGATTTAGAAGCAAATTTCAATGTTCATATCATCACCCAAAATGTAGATGATTTACATGAACGTGCAGGTAGTTCTCAAGTACTTCATCTACACGGTGAATTATTAAAAGCTAGAAGTATAAATTCTACAACAGAAATCTTTGAGCAAAAGAATGATATTTTATTGGGCGACACCTGTAAAAACGGATATCAATTGAGACCACACATTGTATGGTTTGGTGAAGCTGTGCCTCTTTTAGAAGATGCAATCTCAATAACCGAAAAAGCAGATTATTTGATTATTATAGGCACTTCAATGCAAGTATACCCAGCAGCTAGTTTAATTGATTTTGTAGATAGCACAACGCCCATCTATTTCATAGACCCAAAGCCTTACATATCAAATACTTATAAAAAAAGCTTGACAATTATTGAGAAAACTGCAGTAGAAGGCACTCCTAGTTTGGTTGCTTCCCTAGTTGATAAATAATTCTAGTCTGCCTTACCCACTCTACTAACTCAACTACCTCATTTGCCGTAAGCTCTTTATCTTTATGAAACAGGGTATATTGTGATAATGGCATATTATCATCAACGACTTCCGCTTCTATTTCTTCTAACAAATGATCTTTTTTATCTAAGGAATAATTTTCCCACTCAGAAAAATTTAAATGCTCTTTACCTTCTTTAACATGATCGGCAAGCAAATATGAAATAGGAGCTATATTATTGTACCATGGGTAATCTGTATTGTTGCTATGACAATCATAACATGAGGTCTCAAAAAGGTTCTTAAGTTCTGGCGAAGGATTTGTTTGCGCTATAAAAGCTTCCGTATGGTTGCCTGCAGCAATATTTTTGGTAGGACTGAAAAATTGCATGGCTATAAATACAACAACTATACCTAGGCTAATTTTTTTTAGTAATTTCATATTTGGGGGGAAATGAAAAATAAAGATACAATTTTATGATAAAGGAAGAGCTTAAAGAAGCATTGAATTATGTTAGTGCTTCTAGAGAAAACCGTAGTAAAATGGCATCTAAAATTGAAGGAAACCCTAAGCTAATTCCTATTCTTATTGAAATAATAAAATATGATACCGAACCAATTTCCTGTAAAGCAGCTTGGGTATTAGAATATGTAGCTAAAAAAGATTTGCAGCTCATTTATCAACATATTGATTCTTTCCTTAGTTCGTTAACCCATATTTCTTTAGAATCTTCAATCCGCCCCGCTTCAAAAATTTGTCAATTATTGGCTTTAAATGAGTTTCCCAAAAAAAATAGAACATCTCCACAGACTTTATCTGTTAGTCAATTGAACATTATTACAGAATCTGCCTTTGACTGGCTTATAGGCGAACACAAAGTTGCACCAAAAGCATATTCTATGACAACATTACTTTTAATAGGACAAAAGATAAAGTGGATTCACCCAGAACTTGGTCAAATACTTAAACAAAGCTATGAAAGTGGCAGTGCCGCATACAAGGCACGTGCAAGAATGACATTGAAGGTATTGGAGAAATGAACAAAGAAATCAAAAACCAGCTCTGATTGTTCATTAAATGTCTTTATTTGACCATAAGTTAAGTGTAATATGGTTTTAAACCTTAATGTGATTAGGTATATTTGCCCCTTAATAATTTAACCATTGTCTATGTCTCTTAACGCACTAAATGCCATATCACCAATTGACGGTCGTTATAGCTCAAAAACCAAATCATTATCCGCTTACTTTTCTGAAGAAGCTTTAATAAAATATAGAGTTAGAGTAGAAATAGAATACTTTATTGCACTTTGCGAGATTCCCTTACCACAACTTTCTAATTTCGACACTTCAAAGTTCGATACGCTTAGAAAAATATATACTGATTTTTCTACTGCAGATGCTCAAGAAATCAAGGAAATAGAAAAAACTACCAACCATGATGTTAAGGCTGTTGAATACTTTATAAAAATGGCGTTTGACGCATTAGGCATATCTGAATTTAAAGAGTTTATTCATTTCGGATTAACTTCTCAAGATATTAACAATACTGCTATTCCGCTTTCTATTAAAGAAGCAATGAATGACGTGTATGTACCTCAATATTTTGAATTGGTGGAAAAACTAGATGTATTGACTTTAGAATGGTCAGATATACCCATGTTGGCAAGAACACACGGGCAACCAGCTTCACCAACTCGTTTAGGTAAAGAGGTTATGGTATTTGTGACGCGTTTAAAGGAGCAATTCAATTTATTGAACGATATACCTAGTGCTGCTAAATTTGGTGGAGCTACAGGTAATTTCAATGCTCATTTAGTAGCTTACCCATCTATAGACTGGAAAGCTTTTGGACAAAATTTCGTTCAAGAAAAATTAGGATTGCAACATTCGTTCCCAACTACTCAAATAGAACACTATGACCACCTAGCTGCTTTATTTGACGGTCTAAAACGTATAAATACAATAATCTTAGATTTAGACCGCGACTTCTGGACGTATGTTTCTATGGATTATTTCAAGCAAAAAATTAAAGCCGGAGAAGTTGGTTCTTCTGCAATGCCACACAAGGTCAACCCAATAGATTTTGAAAACTCTGAAGGTAACCTGGGTATAGCAAATGCTATTTTTGAGCACTTATCAGCCAAGCTACCAGTTTCTAGATTGCAGAGAGATTTAACAGATAGTACTGTGCTTAGAAATGTTGGTGTTCCTTTTGCACACACTATTATTGCTTTTCAATCTACTTTAAAAGGTTTGAACAAATTACTTTTAAATAAAGAGAAATTTGAGCAGGATTTAGAGAACAACTGGGCTGTAGTAGCAGAAGCTATTCAAACCATATTGAGACGTGAAAGTTACCCTAACCCCTACGAAGCTCTAAAAGGACTTACTCGTACAAATGAAAAAATCAATAAAAACTCAATCGCAAATTTCATTGATACACTAGAAGTTTCTGACGAAATAAAAAATGAGTTAAAACAAATATCTCCTAGTAACTATACTGGTATTTAAGCCAGTTTTAATGCATTAAAAATTTTCTTTAATTCAAATACTTCATATCGCCCGTTTAGGGCGATATGCATTTTAGATTGTGCCTTGCATCCTATATATTACAAGCGAACACAAATCTAAAATTAAATGCAAACAAATTTCTCAGTTGAAGAATCAGTAAGTAGTCTATGGGATAAATTAGATGGTTGGTTAGAAGCTATCGTCTTAAAATTACCAAATCTCGCAATGGCAATTCTGGTTATGGTTCTATTTTATTTTCTGGCTAGGGGAATACGTAAACTTCTTAAAAGAACTATTTTAAGAAAAATATCACAAGTCTCTATTCAGGAAATAATAGCAAAAGTAATTTTTGTAACCATTATTTTAATCGGATTCTTTATTGCCCTTGGTGTCTTAGATTTAGATAAAGTTTTAACAAGTATACTTGCAGGTGCAGGTGTTGTAGGTCTTGCCGTTGGTTTAGCGCTACAGGGCACGCTTAGCAATACATTTGGCGGACTTATATTATCTTTTATGCCACAACTTAAAATAAATGATTTTATTAATGCTGATGGCGTATCAGGCTTTGTTACCGAAATAAGTCTAAGAAATATTATTCTAAAACAGCCTGACAACAATGTAGTGGTTATACCAAATTCTAAATTCATAGATGGGTCGTTTACCAATTACTCTATGAATAAAAGAAATAGAATTTTTGTGAATTGCGGTGTGGGTTATGAAAGTGATTTACAAATGGTAGAAGATTTAACTGTAAAAATTATTACAGATAATTTTAAACAAAACGATGATGAAGATGTTGAATTCTTTTTTACGGAATTCGGAGATAGTTCAATAAACTTTATGGTACGTTTTTGGGCTAACTGTATTAATGTAAAACAAGAACATGCCGCAAGACATAAAGCAATAAAAATCATCAAGAAACATTTTGATGAACGTGATATCAATATTCCGTTCCCAATCAGAACATTGGACTTCGGAAAAAATAACCTGAAGATTGCAAAAGATTAAATATCTATTATCGAATAAAATCAAAAAAGCCCGTTGAGCAAGTTCAACGGGCTTTTTACTAACTAACTATGCTAATTTATTTATTAATTTGAACTTCGTGTGGGTAAGGAATTTCTATTCCTGCAGTATCCAATGCTTTCTTAGTTCCTTCTATTGTAGCAAAGTATACATCCCAGTAATCTTCTGGCTTACAGAAAGGACGTACAGCCAAGTTTACTGAACTATCTGCCAATTCAGATACGTTTACTGATGGCGCAGGGTCCTGCAATACCTGTGGGTTAGCTACTAACATTGCCAACAAAACTTCCTTAGTTTTTTGTAAGTCAGAACCATAATCTACACCTACCGTAGTATCGACTCTAATTTTACCCTCGGCCGTATAATTTACAATGTTGCCGTTTGCCATTGCGCCATTAGGAACAATAGCTAACTTATTTTCTGGAGTAATTAATTTCGTGGTAAAAATCTCAATCTCTTTTACACTACCAAGAACACCTTGAGCTTCTATTAAATCTCCAATTTTATAAGGTTTAAATATGATAAGTAAAACTCCACCGGCGAAATTAGATAGAGACCCTTGCAACGCAAGACCAATTGCTAAACCTGCTGCTGCAATAACTGCTGCAAAACTCGTAGTTTCCACTCCCAATGTTGAAATAACAGTAATAATTAAAAATACTGTTAGAGCCCATTTTGCAAGATTTAGCAAGAACTTCCTAAGAGATTCATCGTAATTCTGCTTGGTCATTCCCTTATTTACAACACCAATTAACTTCTTAATAATCCAAGAACCAATAATGTAAATTAGAAGTGCCAATATAATTTTTGGACCAAATTCCATTACTAATTCAATTCCTTTGTCAATCCATACTTGTGCGTTTTCTTCCATTTGTAATTTGTTTGTTTAGGTTGTTATTTAATTGTTCTCATTTAGTAAGACACCTTTTTTTTTCGTTGGTCACATAAAAATAGAGGTAAACCGCTATTAGAGCAAATAAAAAGCCCGCCACAAATATGCAACGGGCTGTTTTTAAAACAAATATACCTTAAATTTAACCTTTAATTAAATCTCCAAATTGTTCCAACCCTTTCCCTTCAAAATCAGATTTTTCTATAGTTTTAATTAATTGCATTAAACTAACTGGGTTCATATTATCTCCTAAAACCCTAACTAGAACCAATCCTTTATCATCATTGTCGCCATAGATGACAAGTTCGTCAATAGTGTCATCATCGCCTTTTAATTGTATAGTAGCTTTTCCAAAAGGGGTGTTCATTTTCATTAGCTCACTAAAATCATCCCCTTTTAATATTGATTTAATCGCATTTTTTTGAACTAAATAATCTGCCTCGTTTTCAGGTTTTTTCTGGAATGCTAGAATATTTAGCTTTTTTAATGACGAAGCCGCTTCTTTCTCAGACTCGGTCAAATTTGCTGTTTCTAAATCCAAAAGACTAGAAGGTAAATCAAAAGACATAAAATTAGGGTTCTCTGCATTTGCAATATAATATTGCTGTAGACTCTGTTCTGATGAGCACGATGTAATGGCAATGCCAATTACCATCATTATTACCCAATATACATTTTTCATATTATGTTTTTAAAATTAGAAAAAGGTCTCCCATTTAAAGAAGACCTTTATAAATCTATATTACTTTCCTGATGCCTTGTTCAAATCTGTAGGCAAATCCATTTTACTGGTCAGTGTGCCAATTTTATTTAGATCGATATCACCGGTAAGACTCACCAAAACCGTTTCTAGCTTTCTTCCGTTATGCCCTACTTCTACATTTTCCAAACCACTAACAAACATTAGTAACTCTGATACATGATCCTTCTTTTTACCATCTTTTACATAAAACTTGACATTTACATCTTCATCTTTTACACGCATTAACTCCTCTAACTTAGAAGACTTAAGATATTTTTTAACCGTTAAAGACATATCTGCAGAAACTGATGAATCTTCGGTCATAAAGACCTTTACGTTTCGTAATCCGCTGGCTACTTCTATGAATTCTTGCGCCTCAGCATCGTCACTCATTCCGCCAAATTTAGAAACAAGGTCGATCATACTTTTGTTTACGATTACAGACCCCACGTTATCCATATCTTCATATTTATCGAATACAGATTGTGAAAAACCCAATGCGGGTAAAATTGCCATTAAAATTACTACTGCTACTTTTCTCATGATTGTTGATTTTAGTGCCGCTACCTAATTTTGGTTTTGGCGATTGATGAATTAATAATTATTTTTTTTGCATCGAAATTAAAATCGACACTTATATACTTAGTTTTCCTTTTGTGCCGCTTTACCTAATTGATCACCACCTGGTAAATCCATTTTATCGGTTAACTTAGATACTGACCTTAAATTGATATCTCCGGTCAAAGACAACAACACCGTTTCTAATTTTTTACCATTGACATCTATATCCATATCCTTTAAACCGGTTACGAACATTAAAAGTTCCTTTACATGGTCACTATCCTTACCTTCTTTTACGTAAAACTTTACATTAGAGCTACCGTCACGCACTCTCATCAGTTCTTCAAAAGAGGAGCTTTTAAGTCTATTTGTTACCCAACCATCCACATCTTTTGATATTGCTGCGTCTTCAGTGGTAATCACCTTAAAACTTGTAATGGAGTTTACAAGCTCAAAAAATTCTTTTGCTTCTGGATCATCTGAACTTACGCTCATTTTACCCAACATTTGAAACATTTTTGGCTGCATGGCAACAAACGTCACCTTATCATTATCCTCATATTTCTCAAATATATCTTGAGCATTAATAATCACAGGGGCTAATACCAAAAGCGCTAATACTAGTATCTTTTTCATTTTAATTATTTTTCGTTAAAAATTTATTCGTTGTTTTTTCAAATTCCTCTAAATGGTTTAGTTGCTCTGTACCTTTATTGAAATTCATTGCTAATAAGGCCAATGCCTCTTTTGCAGATGCTATCTCCTCTGGTGTATACTCATCTGCCAAAGTAACCGGAGCCGGTGTAGGTTGATAAAAATATACCCCCACCATAAAGACTGCTATTGCTGCAACGGACACCCATTTCAAATAATTTTTTCTAGGTTTTAATGGTACCTGCTTTGTAAAGCGTTCTTCTTTTGCTTTTGAAAAGTAATTAAACAAAGGTGCATGCTGTTCTAAATGAGGAGCAATGTCATCCCCTGAAAAATACGTTCTAAGCGTTTCTTCTTCTGCAACCGTTGTAGTTGCTTCAAAATATTTTTCTATTAATTTTTCTATGTTATGCAATTCCATAATTATGCTTTTCCATTAATTTTTCCTTAACGGTTTTTCTAGCTCTTGATAAAGCTACCCGTATGGCCGTTGGTTTCATACCCAACAATTTTTCTATTTCGTCATATTCATACTGTTCTACATCTCGCAATTGTAATACCATTTTTTGCTGCTCAGGTAATTCTGCCATTATTCTTTCTACCCAACTGATGCTATCTTTAGCTTCTAGCTGACCTTGTAAAGATGTGTTTGCATCTGTATAATTCGTATGTACCAATTTTAAATTCCCGGCTTGCTTAGATTTCAACCTATCCAGACAAAAATTCTTGGTCATGGTCATGGCAAATGCTTCTACATTGTTATAGCTCTCCATTTTATTTTTCTTGGACCACAACTTAATTAAAATCTCTTGTGTTGCATCTTCAGCTTCTTCCGTAGAAACCAATAATCTTTTGGCCATACGGAACAATTTATCCTTAAATGGTAACACAATATTTAAAAACTCCGCTTGTTTCATTTTGGTTTGGCTGTTCGTAAACTTTCTTATCGGTTTACAAAAAGAAGACGATAGTGAATGATTTTTGTTACAATTAATTTTTATTTAATTGACTTGTAAGTAAATTTAACATCCTTATACTAATTATATACGTACTTAATTAAACGTTTGTTTTCGGTACAAAGATGAATGTTCTAATATTTGTATATTCATTATTAAAATTTAAAAAAAGCTATGAAAAAATTTTTCCTATCCCTTCTTTGTTTAGGATTTGTTGTTACCTCTTGCAATAACGATGATGATACTATTATTGAAGAAGAAATTGAAAATCCCGAAGAAGAAATCGCAGAAGTAGATATTGAAGTCCAAAACTTTTTTTGGCAAACCTTAAATCTATATTATTTCTGGCAAGGTGATGTACCAGATTTGGCAGATGACCGCTTTGATACACAAACGGCATATGAGACATACCTTACAGAAAATGATGACCCAGTTGCTTTACTAGAGAATAAATTATTATTTTCAGAAGATCGATTTACTTTCTATAGTGATAATTATACTGAATTAGTAAACAGTTCTGCAGGGGTATCTAAAAGTAATGGACTACAATTTGGTTTAGGTCGTATAAGCGGCACTGATGATTTATTTGGCTTTGTAGAATATATCGTTAAAAATTCTGATGCATCTAATCAAGACATAAAAAGAGGTGACTTATTTATTGGTGTTGACGGACAAACGATAACGGTAGATAATTATATTGAATTGCTTTTTGGTGATAATGACACCTACGCTTTGAATATGGCTGAAATTGTCGATGGTGGTATTAGCCCGAGTGACAAAAAAGTTACTTTGACCAAATCCGAAGGCTTGATAGAAGACCCTATTCATGTAAGTAATATAATTACCTCTGGTGATAAAAAAATTGGCTATTTAATGTATAACCAATTTGTATCGGGATCTGAAGATGCTTTGAATGCTATTTTCGCAGACTTTTTATCGCAAGGTGTTAATGAAATGGTGCTAGATTTAAGATACAACCCTGGCGGTAGAGGTTCAACAGCTGCTGTTTTGGCAAGTTTAATAAAAGGGACTAATACTTCAGACTTACTATATAAAACAGTTTATAATGCAAAATTACAAGCGCAGTTTGAAAGTAGTTCTACAGAAAATTATTTCGTAAGTACTACAGGCACTTTTGACGGAAATTCTGATGCACCTTTAAACACTTTAAACCTTAATACAGTTTACATCATAGCAACAGAAAGCTCTGCTTCTGCAAGTGAATTGGTTATGGTAGGCTTAGCGCCTTATATGAATGTTATTCATATTGGCGGCACTACCGTTGGCAAGAATCAAGGTTCAGTTTTATTTGTTGATGATCCAGAAGGTGGCAATGTTTATGACCCTGAGAGGGTTGAAAATATTAATCCTAACGTTCAATGGGGATTACAGCCAATTATTAGTCAAGTTGAAAATAGTGCTGGTTTCTCTGATTATATTGATGGCTTAGTACCCGATATTGAATTAGATGAAGACGTTACCAATCTAGGAGTTTTAGGTAACGCAGATGAGCCCTTATTTGCAAGAGCTATACAAGAAATTAATGGAGTTAGCGGAAAAAGCAATTTTGAGGTGCTAATACCTGCAAATGTAGTTTCTAGTTCTAAGCTTCATGACCCACGTAATGCTGTCTTACTACTAAATAACAGTGTTCCGGTTTCTAAAATTCCTATAACTGAAAAGAAATAAAATTAAAATATTTCAGTTTCCTTAAATATGAAGAAGATATTAATATTATTAGTTGCTGCAATTGCATTTTCGTGCTCTAAAGATGATGACTTAACGCTACCGAACACCGTAGACCCAGATGGTTCAGCTGATGTTGAAGTTCAAGATTTTATGTGGAAAGCAATGAACTTTTGGTATTTCTGGCAAGCAAGTGTAGATGATTTAGCAGATGACCGTTTTGAAAATACAGATGAAGGTATAGCTGAATACACCGCTTTTTTGGATTCTGAAGATGATCCTTCTGCATTCTTTGATAATAAACTGCAGTTTATTGATGACAGATTCAGTTTCTATAATGAAGACTACCGCGAGCTAACCAATTCATTATCTGGAATTTCAAAAAGTAACGGATTAGAATTTGGACTTGTTCAGTTTCAAGATAGTGAAGAGATTTTTGGTTTTGTTCGTTATATCATACCCAACTCAAATGCCGCAACGGTTGAGATTCAACGTGGCGACCTTTTTACCGGTGTTGACGGTCAAACACTGACTACATCCAATTATATTAATTTGCTTTTTGGTGAAAATGATACCTACACCTTGAATATGGCAGATTTTGATAATGGTAGCTTTACTCCTAATGATGTAGAAATTACACTAACCAAAGAGGAAGGTTTAGCTGAAAATCCTGTTTTACTTTCTAAATCATTTACAATCGGTGTTGAGAACATTGGGTATATCTTATATAATCAATTTACAAACGAGTATGACGACGACCTTTATGCTGCTGTTAAAGATTTGAAATCTGCAGGCATTACTAATTTGGTAATGGACTTACGATATAACCCTGGTGGATCTGTAAATACTACACGTTTATTAGCTAGTATGATTTACGGTACCAACACGTCTGACTTGTTTTTGAGAAAGAGATATAATGATAAACTTCAAGAGCAGTTTAACGATAGTCAGTTAGAAGTTTATTTTGCTGATAATGTTAACGGGGAAGCTATTAATTCACTTGGTTTAACAAAACTATATGTTATTACTTCCGCTAGTTCAGCTTCTGCAAGTGAATTGTTGATCAATAGTTTAGAACCTTACATGGATGTGATTCAAATAGGAGATGTTACAAGAGGTAAAAATGAATTCTCCACTACCCTTGTTGATGATCGTGATAATTCTTATTTGTATACACCATCAAGAGTAAACAATATTAATCCTGATAATCAATGGGCAATTCAACCCCTAATAGGTAGAAATGAAAATGCCGATGGTTTCTTTGACTTTACAAGCGGTTTACAGCCAGATTATGAGCTAAAAGAAGATTATAGCAACCTTGGTATTTTAGGAGAAGAGAACGAGCCTTTGTTAGCAAAAGCAATTGAAGTGATTACGGGCGCTACAGGTAAACGTGACTTTACAGTACATTACCCTATCAATATTATAAGCAGCTCTAAGGAGAATAGTCTTATGAGCGATAAAATGGTCGATGATACCGTTTATGATATGGAATTCTAAATTTAATTCAATACCTTATTTAGAAAGAAGACTACAACATCGCGTTAATGAATACAAGAATTCTTGAAGCCATTAAACGATTTAAAAAAAGCTGAACAATGATAACATTGTTCAGCTTTTTTTTAACTAATCAAATCCTTTCATAATCGTTTGTAACAATTATGTTGGATAGTACATTTTCAAATTACATCTTATCTTTCCGCTGTTCCGTTAAAATATATTCCTCCTGGAATGACAGAAACGGTACTAGAGGCTAATAAAGTATTATCGGATAAATCATAAACCTCCAAAGAACCATTGCTAACAAAATCTTTAGCATCTACTCCATAAAGTTTACCATCAATAACAGCCATATCATAAAAACTAAGACCTTCAATTTCTGCAGTTGTTGGCAATACACTCGCCGTAGTATCCATAGCATACACAGCCCCTGCAGAGTAATAATAAAGAGTAGCCCCATCAATTTCTAAATTACCTGGATGTTCTGTAACCGCATAATTCATCGTTGTTGTAACTGTATTATCTGTAGTATTAATATTATCTATTTGTCCGGCAGTCTCATTTCCAGTCCAAGATGGATTTCCACCTGATAAAACCCAAAGATTTCCACTAGCATCTAGTTGCATAGAATTAGGACGATCACCAACTGTAATGGTTGTTGTAACAGTATTTGTAGTAGCATCGATTACAGTAACTCCATTATTTTGATTAAAACCTCCTTGAAGCGCTACATAAATTGTATTATCCTTCGCTATAATTTTCTCCGGTCCTTCTGCTACCGAAATAGTAGATTCAACGGTATTAGTTTCCAAATCGATTACGGCAACATAATCATCATCAGGATTAGAACCGTCTCCCCAATTCGTAACATACCCTTTACCATTAGCTATAGCCATATAACGAGGGTTTAAAAAATCTGTCTCGTTTGGTCCTCCAATAGTGGCAACAGATTCAAATGTATAACGATTTACAACTTCTATCTTTTGAGAGCCATTCATTACTATATATGCCATATTATCATAAAAAGACATACTTTGTGCATTGTCCCCTAAAGCATCTATATCATTTACAGTTTTAAATATATTGTTTTCCACTGTCGTTAAATCATCTGAAACAAAAGAAATAGAAGCATTTCCTTGCATAAAATTACCTTCATGAGAAACCAATATCCCATTTTCAAAAGGATAAGAATCATTATCCGTAATTGTTACTATTAAAGAACTATTAGCTCCTATAATATCTTCTTCATTACTAGTAGATGTAATAGTAAATATCACCTCTTCCGAAGATTCTACCTCTGTATCATCAATTAAAATTAAACTTTCTTGTATTGTTGTTTCTCCCGCCGGCAAAACTACCGAACCTGCTAAAGATTGATAATCTTCACCTTCAGTGGCTGTTCCTGTTACCTCATAACTAATGGTTACATCCATTGCATTTACGCTAGATGTACTAATCGTTATTCCTACTGTTCCTTCGCCCTCATCATAACTATCTTCTGCTGTAGCTATTTCTATTGTTCCTGGTGCTGGCATATCATCATCATCACTACAAGATGTAAGTATAAATGAGGCGAAAGCCGCTGTTAACATAAAGTGTTTCAATTTCATTCTTAAAAATTTAGTATTAATTGTGTTTGTATATTTCTGTTTGGCATTGGACGCAATGCTACGTTTTCGTAGTACGTATTAAACAAATTGTTAATCGTAACTCCTATTGTATATTTTAAATCTTTTTTCAATATAC
This sequence comes from Maribacter sp., assembly GCF_039968975.1. Taxonomy (GTDB): domain Bacteria; phylum Bacteroidota; class Bacteroidia; order Flavobacteriales; family Flavobacteriaceae; genus Maribacter. The sequence goes on from NZ_JBDVOT010000080.1 coordinate 14,987, forward strand.
CGGCAGAATAAGTTGCTCCAAGATTAGCTACTTGATATTCTTTTAACTCACCACCAACAATAGACACAGCTCCATTGAATAAATGCTGGTAAAATAAATTTAAGTCCCCAATTCTATATTCAAGCGAACCGTTTGCGCTATGGAATGGCACATAAATTAACTGCTCATTAGTACTCTTATCTTCTGAAACGGTATACGCATAATTTGTTTTAATACCTATCTCTTGGTTTTTACCTAAAGAATAATTTGCCTCTATTTTGGCTTCTGCTCCGTAAATTTCAACATCGTCAATATTTATAGGAGACCAAAACCCTTCATTATTAGGCAACCATTTGATCATATCTTTTGTTGAGATATAATAACCATTAAATTGCATAGAAACAGCCCCAATATTTAACTCATTCCCCAAATCTAATTGGTATGATTTTTCAGGAACAAGATCTAAATTTCCACCAGGTTGCCAGTACAAATCATTAAAGGTGGGTATCCTAAAATTTTTAGATGCATTTATCTTAATATTATAACTGTCAGTAAGACTATAGCGACCATCGAACGAAAAAACCAAAGGACTTGAGAAATCTGAAGAAAAATCTTGCCTAACATTCAAATTGTAGGCAATTTTAGGAGATACAATATGCTTGATAAGTGCTGTTGCAGAAAAATCATCCCTTTTTGGACTTCCAAAACTATCTCCAGCACCTTTATAGTTATTATATTCTAAAAAAGAGTTAATCCTAAAAAACTTAGAAAGTTTATAATCAAAAGAATATCTCGCTAAAAAATTAGACACCTTCCCAAAAGAAAAAATATCTGCATCTTTATTCTCAAAATATTTATATTCCTCTTGCAAGTAGGCTAATTTTACTTTAGATATCGCTTTGGTTCCAAAACGCCCCCACTCTACTTGTGTTCTGTAATGGTTATCTATATACTTACTTCTACCTAAAACCACCAAGTTTCCCGATAAATTTCTATCACCTATAAAAGTTTGATGGTATAATTTTAATATTTGATTTTCAGAAAGAACATAACCTATATTCCAATTTAAATTTAGGTTATTAAACTCGCCATTCTTATTCTCTTCGTTGGTATTTAAATACTTATAGTTGTTATCAGATGCATTATAATTAACCCCTAAACTGTAGGAAATTAATCGACTACCATACGTTTGATTAAAATTTATTTTTTTTGTATCATAACTTCCATAACCAATAGAAACCTGATTATTAAAGTGTTCTTTAAATAGTAAATCATTATTTAAATGAATACTACCTCCTATAGCTCCTGAACCATACTGCACACTTCCACCACCACTACGAATAGTTACTGAGTTATAGTTAAAAGGGTTTATTGTATTAAAATCTACTTGTCCGTTTAACTGTGAGTTTATATTAATACCGTTCCATACAACTGCGGTATGCGAGGCATTGGTCCCTCTAAAGGCAGGCGAAGAAACCATTCCAAATCCATTCTCTTTAAAATAAATATTAGAGTTAAAAGCCAGTAACGTAGTAAGAAGTCCGTTGGTACGCTGTATAACACTATCCTGTAATACGGTTACCTTATACCCCTCATTATACTGCTTAATTCTACTATCAGATACAACAACTTCATCCAACTTTAAAATTGAATCTCGTTGTGCATACCCTATTGTAGCACAAAATACCAGTACTATGGAAATTAACTTTTTCATCACTACAACGACTTTTTACCCGAAAGTCCATCGAATCTATATTAAAAATATGGCAGGTCTCCTGACTTACGTACTACTATCAACCTTCCCATTAAACTAATAACAGTGGTATTGAAGAAATAGTAGCCATCTTTATGACAAAGACTAAGCTTACAGTTGCGGGAACAGCTCTAGATTTTCACTAGATTCCCTTTTAATTTCATTACAAAAAATAATGAAAACCAAAATTCATGGCGAAAGTAAACATTTAGTTTAATCTTTCTAAGTAAACTTTTATAATACTACTTTTGAAAAAATAGACCAATTAAGAACATGTTCAAACGCTTACTTTTTATAAGTTTCCTTTTTTTGTTATGCGAATGCAAGCAGGATAAAAAAGATGTATTCCCCAACCAAACAGCCACTAGCAGTACATCTATACAATATGCCAATGGTTTTGAAATAAAAACTCAGAGTAACGGAATTACGATTGTTAAGGTCTTAAAACCTTGGGCAAATGCTGAAACTACATATACCTATGCCTTGGTTCCCAAAGAAATTCAAGCAAGTGTAACATTGAACAGAAACGAATATGATGCCATTATTTCAACACCTGTTGAAGATTTTGTAGTTACCTCAACCACTCATATTCCCGCTTTAGAAGAATTGGGAGTTTTAAATCAACTTATTGGCTTTCCAGACACCAAATACATTTCTTCAATACCAGCAAGAAAATTAATTGATGCCGGGCAAATTAAAGAATTAGGTATCAATGAAAGTATAAATACCGAAGCTGTTCTTGCTCTGCAACCAGATGTTATTTTCGGATTCTCCATTAACGATGGTAACAGCACGTATGAAACGATACAACGCGCTAATATCCCCGTAGTTTATAATGGCGATTGGGTAGAAGAAACTCCTTTAGGAAAAGCGGAATGGATAAAATTCTTTGCTCCCTTTTTTAATAAAACAAAAGAAGCCGAGGCTATTTTCAGTAAAATTGAAACATCTTATTTAGAAGCTAAAAAACTAGCTTCTGGCGCTAAAAATAAACCAACCGTACTTAGTGGCGCCATGTTCAATGACGTTTGGTACTTACCTGGTGGAAAAAGCTGG
>NZ_JBDVOT010000081.1:0-35346 GCF_039968975.1 Maribacter sp.
AATTAGCAATTAGCAATTAGCAATTAGCAATTAGCAATTAGCAATTAGCAATTAGCAATTAGCAATTAGCAATTAGCAATTAGCAATTAGCAATTAGCAAAAATTAAATTTTTTGAATTTTAAAACCTAGTTGCTACGGTAAACTATTTTATACGCACAACTGCTGTCTGTTCGAGTGGTTTTTAATTCAATTTTTTCATTGAATTAAAAAATGTATCGAGAACCTTTTGGGATGCGAAAGCTTCTCGATACAAATTTTATCGTGCCTCTAAAATTCACTCGAAGTGACAATAAAAACACTTATTAAAAAATCCCTTTCTTATCATTTCGAGTCAAGATGTATCCTAATAATTAACATCAAACAAAACCCAACTCTAAAAAAAACAGATTGCTTCGTGCCTCACAATGACGAATAATTATTGCAAAATATCAGCAACCAATTCCTGCAACTCCCCAACAACATCTTCCTCGAACCACGGATTTTTACTTCTCCAAAAACGATTTACGGGCGATGGGTGTGGTAAAAGAAAAAACTTTGGCAAGTATTCTTTGTAATGCAATACATTTTCGGTCAGGTTCTTTTTGGCTAGCTTGCCTAAATATTGGTCTTGAGAATATTTACCAATTAGTAGAATGAGTTTTACATTTTTAAATTGCTCCCACACTTGAGAATGCCACAAGGGAGCACACTCCTTTCTAGGTGGTAGATCTCCCGTTTTACCCTTACCAGGATAACAAAATCCCATAGGTAATACCGCAAAATTATCTGGATTATAAAATACTTCTTCATTTACCCCCAGCCATTCACGAAGTTTTCTACCACTAGGGTCGTCCCATGCCTTATTCTCCACATGGGCTTTTCTACCTGGTGCCTGACTTACCAATATAATTTTAGAATTAACAGTACCTGCAATAATAGGTCTGGGCTCTAAAGGCAAATGCGCCTTACAAACCGTACATCCCCTTATTTCAGTTAATAATTCTTGCATGGTTCATAGTTAACCTATCCCAATAGGAATAGAAATCAATTGGCAAATAGTTCTAAAGCAACTTTAATGCTTCACCTTCAAATGACAAGCCTTCAAAACCAGTTTCCATAAAGTTTCTAATATTCTGATGAGAAGTACCTTTTAGGTCCAGTAACACCTCATCAAAATAATATTGACCAAAACACGTCAAAGTTTCCTCTTTTGTAAGTCCTTCTTTAATAGCAAAAGAGAATAATTTACACGAACCGGAATTTTGACCAGCTTCATTGTTAACGCTACCATTTGTATACGCCGTAGGCGTAAAACTGTACTTAGAATCTATTACCGCCATGGTGTCTGAAAAGGAAACATCTTTTGGGGCGGTCGTTAATTTTTTCTTGAATTCTACTAATTTCATCACTTACTATTGGTCTTAAATTGGGTTATTTCTTAAATATTGATATTCAAATATAATGAAACCCTATTCTTAACCTCAACTTTACCCGCATTCAAATTTTGAGAAATTGGTAACATACTTGAAACACCCAAGGCGTATCTATTGTAATTTGCCTCTATACCAATACGCGCAAAATATACGTCGCCTCCGGTATCTGGAACAGCTAAATTAAACTCTTTATTTTCTTCAAAATATTCTGCACCAAGACCTACTTGAGGTGTTAATGAAAATGAGTTTGAGAGGTAATACGTTTTGTAAGTATTCAATGCCGCATTCCATTGATTACCGAACAGATAATTTTTACTGTTCTCCGTTTTTATCGTATAATTTAAAATTGCAGAGAGTCCCCAATTTCTATGGGTAATTCCATAATTTGCAGCCAAAATATAATCCCAACTACCGGTTCCCAATTGAAAACTTGGGTTAACACTACCTTCTATATTAGCAGCATCAAAGTTACCTGTTGGTAATTTTAACCCACCACCAATTTGTAAGGCGTGTTTTGGTTTGATCGAAATAATACTATCAGGTGTTTGGCGCAGTACATTGTAATATGCCAAAACTGTAGCATCGCCAATACCGTTTATGGTCTGCTCGGTATTATCTGCAAATGTTCTGTTATGTGAATGGTAAGGCAACAAAGCATTTATCAAAACTCGTTTCCCGATCGGGAATTTTCCCCATACCTGAACAGTATTAAAGTTTTCATTTATCCATGGAGAATTATCAAAAATACCATCTCTTGAGCGATACTTCTGACCTATGTATCTTAGTCCAATAAAGTTATTGTTTAGTCCGGTTCCAAAACCCATACTACCTCCATTACCTCCGCACCCGCAGGTATCGCAGAAGTATTCATATGCTGTATTTTTCCAAATACACTCAGATGTCGCTTCTGGTAAATCATTTGCTTGGGCAGTAAATAAGCTACCAAGCAAAAACATATATATTATAATTTTGTTCATATTTTAATATTCTGAAAATCGTTCGTCATTAATAAAAGTATCATCCGTCAATATTTCAAAAAAAGCTAACAAACCTTCCTTTTCTTCATCGTTCAATGCAATGCCCAATCCGTCGTCTGTTCGTAAAGAATCATCTAACGTTTCTGATTCAACCATGCCGTTGGTATAAAAATTCAATACTGATTCTAGGCTACCAAACCTACCATCATGCATGTAAGGCGTGGTCAATGAAACGTTTCTTAAACTAGGTACTTTAAACTTGTAATTGTCACTTTCGCTACCACTAACTTCTGCTCTACCTATATCATTTAATTGTACGTTTGGCGGTAAGCCATTGTTACGAAAACTACCGTCTGTAAACAAATCTGTTGCATGACAAGAGGCGCATTTTTGCTGAAAAACCTGTAAACCATACAACTCGGTTTCCGTTAATTCTCCACCTTCTTCATTACGTACATACTTATCATATTTAGAATTTGAAGAAATCATCATCACCATAAACTGAGATATAGCCTTCAAAAAATTCTCGGCATTAACGCCACCCTCATCAAAAGCCATTTCAAATTCTCTTTGATATTCACTATCAGCAATGATTTTATTGATGACACCCGTCATCGTTTCTCCCATTTCGACTTCATTTGTAATCGGGATTATTGGAAAAAGATCTAAGTGTGATGTAGCACCATCCCAAGCAAACTCATTAAAGAATGCCATATTGGATATAGATGGCGTATTTCTAGTACCTTCTAAATCATTTACACCATGACTAAATTGGTGACCGTGATGGGTGAACGCTGAACTCTGCTCGTGACAAAAGCCGCAAGAGATAAATCCGCTAGAGGAAAGTTTACCATCGTAAAATAATTTCTTACCCAGTTCAAACCCTAATTGCGTTGGCGGATTTGCTTCTATGTCATAAGTTAATTCAGGAAAATTCTCTGGAACGTTTACCGTTAAAAAAGTATTCTCAATAGCTACATAGTCGTCACCTTCATTGCAAGACACCAAAAACATGCACAGCAATACCCAAAATAGATATTTCATCTGTTATATTTTTAAAGTAGGGCCGCTCAAAATGAGCGACCCTTATTAATTTAGTGTGAGTGTTCCGCACCATTATGTACATGGTCAACAGAGAACATGCTTGCTGTATTCAAAGCTACTTTTGGTGATTTCTCTTCACTTACCATAATAACAGATTGCTCTGTAAGAGACAGTTTGTTTTCCCCATCTAAAATGGCACCGGCATCTGCTACAAGATGAATGATAGGTGACATTTCATCACTTACCAAAGCATCTGTTCCTAAGCTTAATGTAACCTCTTTATAATTATCCAAGCTAGAACCGTGGCTACCCATGTGTACTTTAAAGTCTGTTGCTTCGGTTACCGTATCAGAAGTAAAGGTGCCCTCAAAATTTAAAAACTTATAGCCCGCTTGCCATGACCACATCATGTTCGTTTCTTCTGCGACAGTTAAAAAATCTCCTTGCCCTTCAGCTCCTTGAAGGTATTTTTCCTGATCTACACCTACACCAAAAGTTACAGATACGTAAGTACCTGCCGGTATGTTCTCCAATACTACTTCTGTATTACCCGTTTCTTCACTGGTAACAAAATAGCTATCGTCTTTCTCATAGGTAAAAACTTCTCCCATATCATTTGTTAACCTAAAATTGCTGACAATGTAATTAAGTCTGTTTATGGTCAGTGTTTCGTTTTGAGAATTGGTGTAACTTGAGGTTGCCAGTAACAAATCATCTGAACCAACACTGTTGTCGAACTCTAGGGTTACACTATTCTCACCCATTAGTTCATCTGTTGTATCATCATCACTGCTACAGCTAGCGAATGCACTTAAAATAAGGGTTCCAATAAAAAGTCTGTTTATAAATTTCATCTGTTAATTTTATTATTATCCAGATGTAATTCACCTTTATTTATTCTGAGCAGAACCCAAAATATAATGGCTCATTACATCTTTGTTTACGTAATGGTTATACCTAATGACTATACATTAGGCTTGATTTTAAAATAATTGATTATGCCCACGACTACAGGTATTGTGACGTGAAATGGATATACAACAGTATACACCTTTAAAAAAAAAAGGCATAGTTATGCTAAGTTGTATTTAAGATAAGAAGTTTGGCGGATGAAAAACAGCCGATATAAACTGTTGCTCGTTTAAATTAGGATGCATTGAAACCACTCTTGTTTCAGCTATTGTACTTTGAAAATCAAAATCAAGAATACTTACAAAACCAATAGGATATTCACGAAGATCTACAGAAGGAATATCTTGATGATCTTCTTTTTGCTGCTTTTTTATTAATTGAGACAAATAACATTTTCCATCGCAATTAAGCATTGGTTTGTCTTTGTTAATACACAAAACCTCAGCAATGTAATCTTGATTAACTACATACTCTAACACAGGCAATACCGGCTTTACCATCGCAGTGAGGTATAGCAATATAAATGTGTATGTGAGAATTTTTTTCATAAAAATCGGACCAAAGATAATTCTGATTTTGAAACTTTCTTATTTATTTCTTGGATTTAACACAAAACCTAGACTTCACCAGTTTTGCAAAACTTACCTATTACCGCCAACAATAATAACAATTTCTCCTTTTGGCGGTTTCTCTGTAAAGTGCATTAGTACTTCTTCTGCAGTTCCACGAACAGTTTCTTCGTACAGCTTGGTTAACTCTCGGGAAACAGAAACAGGTCTTTCTGCCCCAAAATATTCCACAAAATTGCCCAAGGTCTTTAGTAGCTTGTGCGGAGACTCATAAAAAATGATGGTCCGTGGTTCTTCTGCCAACAATTTTAATCTCGTCTGCCTACCTTTCTTTACGGGTAAAAATCCTTCAAAAACAAACTTGTCATTTGGCAATCCGCTATTGACCAATGCAGGCACAAAAGCTGTTGCTCCCGGTAAACATTCTACTTCAACACCTGCTTCAACACAGGCACGTGTTAAAAGAAATCCTGGATCAGAAATTGCGGGCGTACCTGCATCTGATATTAAGGCTATGTTATCGCCTCCTTTTAGCTTACCCACCAGATAATCTACCATATTATGCTCGTTGTGCATATGGTGACTTTTCATTTGAGTACCAATTTCGAAATGATGCAGTAATTTTCCACTGGTTCGTGTGTCTTCTGCCAGAATTAAATCTACCTCCTTCAAAATCCTGATAGCCCGTATGGTCATATCTTCTAGGTTACCGATCGGTGTAGGTACTAAATAAAGCTTTCCCATGTATTAAAAAGTAAAAAGCCTTACCGCAGACCCGTAAGGCATAGTAATGAAAATTAATCTTGATTATCGAATAAAAAACCCAACACAAGTGCTGGGTTCAAAACACATATATTTTATTATTAAGAGAATCTACGCGACACCAATTCTATAAAACGTTCTTCATATGATTCTTTGCCTACCCAATTATTATAGTCTGGCTTCACCATATTTTTAATAAATGCTATGGAACGCTCTTCTGTATCGATAGTGTTTAATTGAGATAATACACGGTTATAATCTTCCATATTGTCATTGAACAAATGTTTAACGAATGCTAAGCGATCATTTAAATCTACTTTTACATTACTCTTTGCTAAACGGTCATTTAATGATTCCGGTGTAGAATCTACTTGTTGTAAGTCTTCCTTTCTTGGCGTAAAGAGTTCCTTGTCATTTTTCATTAAATCTGGCTTTGACATAAAATCTGCCAAAACATCCTCTAACTGATCATTATCGGGCATTTCAGAAACAAACCCTTTAATGGTATCCATACCTGGGTACTTAATTATATCTTCTTCATGAGGGTTACTCTCTGGCACTCCTGTATTTCCTCTCATTACAGCATTCGCCATTTCTTCAAATTTTGCCGCAATAGCATTTTTAGAAACATCAACTTCCATATCATTGAGTTCAACTTCAATAAACTTAAGTACAGCGAGTTTCTCATATAGGTTTTTAGAAACCTCATACAATTTTGTCACATCATCTAAATTATCGGCAGTTAAAATTTCTGTAGATAACTTTCTCAATTCCAGTTTCAACTTACTTTTCATCTCACAATTTTTATGGTAAAGACTTAAATAGCGGGTTTTTTAAATACCTTTATCATTCTTAAACAATAAACGAAAAACCGATTATTTTCGTCTAAAATTACAAAATGTTTCTTGAAAACACAGTTAATCATAAAGAACAATTCGGTTGGATAGAAGTCATTGCCGGGTCAATGTTTTCTGGAAAGACAGAAGAATTGATTCGCAGACTTAAGCGAGCACAGTTTGCCAAATTAAAGGTTGAAATATTTAAACCAATGGTTGACACTCGTTATGACGATGAAATGGTAGTATCTCATGATGCCAACGAAATTCGTTCTACACCAGTACCGGCAGCTGCCAACATTCGCATTCTAGCAGACACTTGCGATGTCATCGGTATTGACGAAGCACAATTCTTTGATGATGAAATAGTTACCGTATGTAATGATTTGGCCAATAAAGGTGTTAGGGTTATCGTAGCAGGACTAGATATGGACTTTAAAGGAAAACCCTTTGGTCCTATGCCCGCACTTATGGCAACCGCAGAGTATGTTACCAAAGTACATGCCATTTGTACCCGTACGGGCAATCTTGCCAATTACAGTTATAGAAAATCTAGCAATGACAATTTAGTTATGCTAGGTGAAGTAAATGAATACGAACCTTTAAGTAGAGGTGCATATTACAAGGCTATGCTAAAAGAAAAGGTAAAGACAATGGACGTAAAATCTGAAGAGGTCGACACCCTTAAAAAGAGGCATAATGGCTAAGGCAGAAGAGACCGTTTTAGAAATTGACCTAAATGCGCTTGGTCATAATTACAGGTATTTACGCTCTAAAATAAAGCCCGAAACTAAATTTATGGCAGTAGTGAAAGCCTATGCCTATGGCAGTGACTCTATTGTCATTGCTAAATACCTACAAGATTTAGGTGCCGATTATTTTGCAGTAGCTTATGTAAATGAAGGCATTACGCTTAGAGAAGGAGGTATTACATCCCCTATCTTGGTACTACACCCACAGAAAGTTCATTTTAAAACGCTCATTGAAAATAACCTTGAGCCAAGTATTTACTCTGAAACTATTTTATCTGATTTTATTACAACCGCCAAAGAACTGGGTAAGGCAGATTATCCTATTCATTTAAAATTTAATACAGGGCTTAATAGACTCGGTTTTTCTGCGGATGAACTACCGGAAATCGCTACACGTATTCAACAACAAAATGCTGTAAAGGTAATTGCGCTATTATCGCATTTGGCAGCTACAGAAGATGCAAATGAAACCGATTTCACAAATCTTCAATTAGAGCGGTTCGATGCAATTTGCAAAAAAGCAGATACATTATTTAAAACTGAAACCTTAAAGCATGTTTTAAATACTTCGGGCATTATTAATTATAGTCATGCCCAATATGATATGGTTAGAAGCGGAATAGGACTTTATGGCTATGGCAACGAACCACATGTAGATGCTGAACTACAACCTGTGATGACCCTTAAAACAATCATCTCTCAAAAACATACTATAGCTATAGGTGAATCTGTTGGCTATAATCGTAAATACAAATCTGATCATAAAACCGTAACCGCTACTTTGCCTATAGGTCATGCAGATGGTATAGGAAGAGAATATGGACATGGAAAAACATATGTTAGTATACATGGTCAATTAGCACCTATAGTAGGTAACGTATGTATGGATATGATTATGGTCGATGTCACTAATATTGAATGTGAAGAAGGAGATGAAGTAGAAATTTTTGGAAAAAATCTTTCTGCAAGCAAATTTTCAGAAACTGCCCAAACCATAACGTATGAGTTACTTACGGGACTTTCTCAGCGTATTAAACGCGTTTTAACAAATTGATTTCGTTAACGTTTATTTAAGGGTTGTTTTTTTTTAGTAAATTGCCATACTTATTATATTAACCATTAATAAAAAACACGAGAACATGTTAAAAGAATTTAAGGATTTCATTATGACAGGTAATGTCATAGATTTAGCCGTAGCCGTATTACTTGCAGGCGCTATGGGATTAGTAGTTAGCGGATTTGTTGGCGATATTATGATGCCAATAGTAGGTCACTTCAGTGGAGGAGTTGATTTTGCTGATTTAAAAGTAGTATTAGATGAGGCTGTAGTAGGTGCAGATGGCGCTGTTGCTAAACCAGAAAATGCAATTCTTTATGGTAAATGGATAAACGCAATCATCAACTTAATAATCGTTGGTTTTGTATTGTTTATTATCGTTAAAGCTTACAATAAAACTAAAACTCCACCAGCTCCAGTTGAAGAAGCTCCAAAAGGACCAACTGCTGAAGAGTTATTAGCAGAAATTAGAGATGCTTTAAAAAAGTAATCTAAAAATACTCCCTCTTCTTGAGGAACCGTTGCACTGCAACTTACATTAATTAAAACCGTCAACTTTGTTACGCTAACATTGTTGACGGTTCTTTTTTACTTCACATTTAAATATGTCCAAACACACTTTTGTTATATTTTAAACAATTTGTTATATTTTGATTATTCTTTTCTTTTTTGCTTGTGCACATACTAGTATTACCTATTTTTGCGACTTAATATAATTGTTTTACAAATGAAAGTAGCTGTAATTGGTGCCACAGGCATGGTTGGCGATGTAATGTTGAAAGTATTGGCTGAACGTAATTTTCCGTTGACGGAGTTATTACTTGTTGCCTCTGAACGTTCTGTTGGCAAAAAGATGACTTTTAAAGGAGAGGAACATACGGTTATAGGCTTAGCTGATGCAGTAGCCGCAAGACCAAATATTGCCATATTCTCTGCGGGTGGTGACACTTCTTTAGAGTGGGCTCCTAAATTTGCAGAAGTAGGAACTACGGTAGTAGATAATTCTTCTGCTTGGAGAATGGATCCTACCAAAAAATTGGTTGTCCCTGAGATCAATGCTCATGAGCTTACGGCTGAAGATAAAATTATTGCAAACCCCAACTGCTCTACCATTCAACTGGTAATGGCATTGCACCCTTTGCATAACAAATACAAAATGAAACGTGTTGTTGTTTCTACCTACCAGTCGGTTTCCGGTACTGGGGTAAAAGCAGTAAAACAACTAGAAAATGAAATTGCCGGTGTACAAGGCGAAATGGCTTATCCTTACCCAATTGGAAGAAACGCATTACCACATTGCGATGTTTTCATGGAAAATGGCTATACCAAAGAAGAAATGAAATTGGCTCGTGAACCACAGAAAATTCTTGATGATCGCACTTTCTCAATTAGTGCAACAGCTGTTCGTATACCTACTGCTGGTGGACATTCAGAATCTGTAAACGTAGAGTTCGAAAATGACTTTGAACTTAACGAAGTACGTCGTTTGTTGAACGAAATGCCTGGCGTTACCGTTCAAGACAATCCAGATACGAACACCTACCCTATGCCAATATATGCCCATGATAAAGATGAGGTTTTTGTAGGTCGTATACGTAGAGATGAAACACAAAGAAATACCTTGAACATGTGGATCGTTGCAGATAACCTTAGAAAAGGAGCAGCAACAAACGCAGTACAAATTTCAGAATACCTAGTAGAAAAAGGCTTAGTTTAATTTATACCCTTTACAACGTTAAAACCTTCAAAACAGTCAAGTTTTGAAGGTTTTTTTATGGTATTTTAGTAAAAACTAAACTACTCATGAAAAAAATAATCCCTGCGCTATTTGCCATTGCGCTACTTTCTTCCTGTAAAAACGAATCTAAACCTGAACCCATTATTGTGAATTACCCTGTTACCGCAAAAATAGATACCGTAGATACTTATTTTGACACTGAAGTTAAAGATCCTTATCGTTGGTTAGAAGATGATAGAAGCCCCGAAACCGAAGCCTGGGTAAAAGAACAGAACAAAACAACATTCGGTTATTTAGAACATATTCCATTTAGGGCCGACTTAAAAAATCGATTGGAAAAATTATGGAATTATGAGAAACTTGGTTCTCCTTTCAAAAAAGGAGATTACACCTATTTCTATAAAAATAATGGTCTTCAAAATCAATATGTAATTTATAGGACAAAGAAAGATGAAGAGCCAGAGGTATTTTTAGATCCCAATACCTTTTCTGAAGATGGTACTACTTCATTAGCAGGTTTAAGTTTTACCAAAGATGGCTCATTGGCCGCTTATCTTATTTCAGAAGGTGGCAGCGATTGGAGAAAAGCAATAATTCTAGACGCTGTAAACAATGAGATTGTAGAAGACACCTTAGTCGACATCAAATTTAGTGGACTTTCATGGAAAGGTTATGAAGGTTTTTACTACTCTAGTTATGATAAACCAAAGGGCAGTGAACTATCAGCCAAAACCGATCAGCACAAAGTATACTATCATAAATTGGGTACTTCTCAAAAAGATGATAAACTCATATTTGGTGGTACACCAGCTGAAAAGCATAGATATATTGGCGCTTATGTTACTGAAGACAATAAGTACTTATTAATTAGTGCCTCTGTTTCCACTTCTGGTAATAAACTATTTATAAAAGATTTAGAAGACCCTAACGGTTTGCTTATTCCTATGGTTGAAGATACTGACTCTGACAACTATGTAATTGACAATGTCGGCTCTAAACTTTACATAGAAACAAACAGAAATGCACCGAACAAGAAAATAGTTACAGTCGATGCTAAAAATCCTGAAGCAAAAAATTGGGTTGATTTTATTCCTGAAACGGAGAATGTTCTAAGTGCTGATTTTGGTGGTGGATATTTCTTTGCAGATTATATGGTAGATGCTGTCTCTAAAATTTTTCAGTACGATTATAATGGCAAACTGATACGTGAAGTAAACTTACCTGGTCTAGGTACAGCTAGTGGTTTTGGTGGTGAAAAAGAAGACAAAGAATTTTACTTCTCTTTTACAAATTACAACACACCGGGTTCTACATATAAATACGATGTTGAATCGGGTACTTATGAGTTGTATTGGAAACCAGAGATAGATTTTAATCCGGCAGATTATACTTCTGAACAAGTATTTTATGATTCAAAAGATGGTACTAAAATACCTATGATCATTACGTATAAAAAGGGAACGGAATTAAACGGTAAAAACCCGACAATTCTTTACGCCTATGGCGGATTCAATGTAAGCCTAACCCCTTCATTCAGTATCGGTAACGCCGTTTGGATGGAACAAGGCGGTGTTTACGCTGTTCCTAATCTACGTGGTGGTGGAGAATATGGCAAAAAATGGCATGATGCGGGTATTAAAACTAAAAAGCAAAATGTATTCGATGACTTTATTGCCGCTGCTGAATATTTAATAGCGAACAGCTATACTTCAAAAGAATATTTAGCTATTCGCGGAGGTTCTAATGGCGGATTACTTGTTGGTGCCACAATGACGCAAAGACCAGATTTAATGCAAGTAGCACTACCTGCAGTTGGTGTTATGGATATGTTACGTTATCATACATTTACGGCTGGCGCCGGATGGGCTTATGATTATGGTACTGCAGAAGATAGCGATGAAATGTTTCAATATTTAAAAGGTTATTCTCCCGTACATAATGTAAAAGCGGGAACTTCCTACCCTGCAACTTTGGTAACAACGGGTGATCATGATGATAGAGTAGTACCTGCGCATAGTTTTAAATTTGCGGCAGAGCTTCAAGAAAAGCAAGTAGGTTCTAACCCTACCTTAATACGTATTGAAACCAATGCCGGTCATGGTGCCGGTACTCCCGTAAGTAAAACTATTGAGCAATATGCAGACATCTTTGGCTTTACACTTTACAATATGGGCTATACGGAACTACCTAACAAAAGTGTTTTAAAAGAATTTAAGGAGTAATTACTATCTTAAATCAATAAATTATTGAAAAATCCGTTTCAAATTGGAACGGATTTTTCAATTTTACATTCCTAAGAACAAAAGCATGTTACGAGTAGAAAATCTATCATTTTCATATGATAAACTTCCAGTTTTAGAATCCATTAATCTACGTATTCAACGTGGAGAACATGTAGCTATTATTGGTGAAAGCGGGTGCGGTAAAAGTACCTTGCTCAAACTAATGTATGGTTTAATGGATTTAGAACAAGGCGAAATATTCTGGGAAGATGAGCAAATTTTAGGTCCTGCATTTCACCTAGTACCAGGTATGCCCTTCATGAAATACCTATCTCAAGATTTCGACTTAATGCCGTTCATTACCGTTTCTGAAAATATAAGTCAGTACCTATCCGTTTTTTATCCTGATGAATTAAAGGAGCGAACTCACGAACTGTTAGAGATGATTGAGCTCACCGAATTTGCCGATAAAAAAGTAAAAACATTGAGCGGTGGTCAACAACAACGCGTTGCCCTAGCTAGAGTATTGGCGCAAAAACCAGAAGTGCTTCTTTTAGACGAACCTTTTAGTCATATTGACAACTTTCTTAAAAACAGTTTACGCAGAAACATTTTCAATTACCTAAAAGAAAATCTTATTACTACCATTGTTGCCACTCATGATGTGCATGATGTTTTACCTTTTGCCGATCGTGCTGTAGTTTTACGTGATAAGGAAATTATAGCTAAGGCAAGACCTATGGAGCTTTATAAAAATCCTAAAAACTTGTATATAGCTTCTCTATTTGGCGAAGCCAGTATGGTTTCTATAGATGTACTTAAAACGTATGCGAATACTAAAAGAAAGATTATAGTTTATGCACATGAGTTTAGGGTTTCTCCTTCTCAAGGCTTTCATGTTACAATAGAAAAGGCATACCCTATGGGCAGCTATTACCTAACGGAAAGTAAAAGCGACGACAACGAAACCATCTTCTTCAATGCAGATAAACTTTACCCAAAAGGAAAAGAAGTGTTCTTAAACGTAGCCATTGAAACTATCAATCAACGCATACAGGAGGCAGCGGCCAATTAATTCCATATTTAAGAACAGATGTCTATCGCTATTTTTCTATAAATTAAGGAGGATTCCATTTTGTTTACATTTGCTAAAACCTTGTTGTGAACAAAGAACAAATACGTAGCGAGTTACAATTTAAAGCCATTAGAAGTAGTGGACCAGGCGGTCAGCATGCCAATAAAGTATCCTCTAAAGTTGAATTGTCTTTTCATATTGAAGCATCAGCGGGACTAACGAAACGCCAGAAAAAAAGAACGCTACTAAAATTAGGAAACAAACTGAGTAAAGAAGGTCTGCTTATTTTACAATGCGATGAATCTCGCAGCCAACATAAAAACAAAGAATTGGTTGTTAAACGATTCTTTAAACTTCTTGAAAAATCATTGGTAGTTCAAAAAGCCCGAAAGAAAAGTAAACCTACCAGATCATCTATTGAAAAAAGATTGAAGAGCAAGAAAATTTCATCCTTGAAAAAACAAAACCGTAGTAAACCAGACTACTAATAGCTCTATCCCTTTATGCGAAGATGGAATAGAATACAAATACAGTTATGGCACCTGTAAGACCAAGAACTCCTGTACCTAAACCAAAAAGACGATACCCAGTCTTTACATTCATACCGCTCATTTGCGTTACCACCCAAAAGAAACTATCGTTAGCATGAGAAATTACTGCAGAACCTGCCCCAATAACTACCACGACTAAAGCTTTCTGTATTTCGGTATCAAAACCTAAAGATGACATCATAGGCATAATAATAGATGCGGTTGTTACCAGTGCCACCGTAGAAGAACCTTGCGCAGTTTTCAACGCTGCCGCCAATACAAATGGCAAGAAAATACCCATGTTATAATCGGTCAAGGTTTGCCCTAGAATTTCTGCAATGCCTGAGTTCTGTAAGATTTTACCAAAAATTCCACCAGCTCCGGTAATCAATAATATGGAAGCTGCATCTTTTATTGCCTTACCTACCCAACCCGCAGAAGAAAGCATATCATAATTCAACTTTTTGGGCAAGAGCAGACATAAGAACACCCCAATTAATAATGATATGACCGGCTCACCTACAAAACTGATAAAATCTAATAATCCGTTTTCTTGTCCGATATCCATTGAATTTAATACGGACTTCAAGACAATTAGAAAGATAGGAACTAGAATAGGGATAGAGGCTTTTAACGCGCTAGGGGAATCTTTAATTTCTTGTTCGGCTTCTAGTGCATCTTCCACATCAGGTTCAATCATGGTTTTTGATGCATACTTTTTAGCAAATATGATACCAACAATTAAGGCAACAACACTTGTAGGAAAGCCAAAGGCAATGACCAAACCTAGATCTGCGCCAAGAATACCTGCTGCAGCGATAGGACCAGGAGTTGGCGGCACCATGGTATGCGACGCCATTAAGCCCAAACCTAATGCAATTGCCGGACCTGCAATTGAGATTTTCGCTTTCTTTGAAAGACTTTTATTTAAAGGATGTAATAGCATAAAGCCACTATCTGCAAAAACGGGAATGGAGACGATATAGCCAATAATACCCATTGCCGTTGTCACCCGTTTCTTTCCTATTAAGCCCAATACTTTTTCCGCAATTGCAAACGCACCACCTGTATGTTCTAAAAATGAACCGATAATCACCCCAAGCACTATAATCAATCCTATTTTACCAAGTGTACCGCCAAAACCATCATTGATAGATACAATGATATCGGCATAAGGCATACCGGCAAAAATTCCGTATAAAATAGATATAATAAAAAGGGCTAGAAAGGCGTGAATCTTAAGCTTTGTCGTTAATATAATTATGGCAATGACTGCGAGTAGTAAGTAGAATATTTCCATAATTAATATTTGTTGTTGTCTAGAGTACTCCATAAATACTCAAAAATCATCTAGGATGCAAATAAAATAAATTTAACAGAACACTATTTAATACTATTTATAGTCAACTCCTTACCATTAAAACTTATCACATCGCCTACTGATTTTCCAAAAACTAACTTTCCAATAGGTGTTGCTGCAGAAATGCAGTAGACTGACTTAGGCTTGCTTTTAAACTCTCCTGCAGATATAGCTATGTAATAGATGAATGCATCTGTAACAACCAAGCTACCCAAACCTACCGTTGGGGCATTTCTGTCTCTTGGCACTTTTGAAAGTAGCTGTTGGGTTTTTTCAAGTTCTGCCAGCTGCTGACCTAGTTTTTCTCGCTCTAGCTGAATCATAGCACGACCGGTTTCATGCTTATCGCCAGCACTACTCTTTGTCTCTGAGGTTAATGCCAGCTCCAATTCTTTTATTTGATACTGTATTCTTGTCAACCTATTGTTCACAAAAAGCACACAAAAGTCGTAAGCATCTTTTTTTAAAATATCAAGTGATTCAATTTCCTTCAATATGGTATAGATCTGCTAGTTTATAGATCAAGTAATTTACGATTTGATTATCACTTTCACCACCACTTAACATTTTTTGAATTTCTATTTCATTTTCAGCTTTAAAATAATCTAGATCACCAGAGCGGTCATCACTGAAAATATTCCAAGATTTTAATCCGCTTAACATCGCCTTATGTGCTTGGTAACGGTTTGTAATTGCTTCAATCTTTTTCTTATCTACCCTTCCGGTTACCTCACTATCATTTAGCAACTGATAATCTGCCGTAATCTGTGCATCTGCTTTTTCCGCTTCGGTAATAATTTTAAAATAGGCTCTAGATACTAAAGATTCATACTTAGAATAGAATCCAGATTCCATACTCTCATCTTCGGCTAAAACCATCTCAGCATCCGTACTAGCGTACAAATCGTCTTTATCATAGCTGTTATCGACTATAAGCGATTGTTTCCAAGCCTCGCTCTTTATATGCTCTTTCCAAACTTTTGCATATTCTCGCTGATAATGGGTTTTAGACAAACCACAACTATTAAGACCTATTATTGCTGCTACGGTTGTAAGAGTAACCGAAGTAATTCTTCTAATCAATGTTTTCATATAGTAGATATGCTATTACACACCATCTTAAAAAATCACTGTTCTAAGGCGAATCTTTAAATGCATTTTAGGTAATAGATAATCTAAGGGGGGCACACAATTTATAAATAAAAACAAGAGTAAGCCCGACTTTGAAGTAAGAATTTCAAAAATTAAGATAAACGGTAAATGCTTTAGCCAACTAAACCAGCTAGATTTTTACCAATTGTGCTACCAACAGCAATACCCATACCGCCCAAACGAACACCGCATGCCACGTTATCAGAAATTTGCTTTACAATAGGCTTCTTCAGTTGACCCACACCCATTATACCACTCCAGCTATAATCGATTTCAAAAGGCTGCTCTGGTAAAATAACAGTTTCTAATAGTTGTTTCAATTTATTTTCAACCAACTTAGTATTGCCAAATTCAGCTGTTTCTTCCGTTTTAAAGTCTAAATTACGACCACCACCCAGCAGAATTCGATTATCTATATTGCGGAAATAGTAATAACCTTCCTCTAAATGAAATGTACCTGTTATATGAAGGTTTTTAATAGGTTTTGTAACCAATACCTGAGCACGTGCAGGTTTTACATTTTCTGATAGTAATTGAGCAGCAAAGCCATTTGTTGCTATCAATAGTTTCTTTGTTACAAATTGCAATTCATCGGTTTTGACCATTACTTCTGTACCAGTATCTTCAAAAGATTGTACATGTGTTGAATTTAAAATGGTAATACCGTTTTGCTGTGCTAATTGCACTAGGGAATGCATCATCTTACCAGTATCTATTTGCCCTTCAAAAACCTGAGAAATATAGTTTTTGTTTATTCCTTTGAAATTAAACCTGTCTGGCACAACCTTAAATCCATCATTGTTAAAAACGGGTTGCAGTAGTTCATTTACAAATTTCAATTCACTAAAACATCTCTCATAGAGCTCTATATCTTGATTCAAGAACAATTCATGCCCACCATTGTTCTGATACCCGATTGCATTATCGCCTAAAAGCGAACGAAGCGATTGTATACCATTAAACCGATCTTGTACCAATTGCAAAACCTCTTGTTCTGAATGCGTTTTTAAGTCGGATAAGATTTCAGAAATACTACCAAAACAAGCAAACCCTGCATTTTTTGTGCTGGCGCCTTGCGGAAGTTTTCCTTTTTCCAATACAAGAATTCGTGCCTTTGGATGTTTTCGCCTTAATTCTAAAGCGCAATTTAAACCTACAATACCACTACCAACAATGGTGAAATCGATATTAGAAAACCACGATTTTCGTTCCCAGTAACTTAAATACATAGATGTTTTTTATTTGGATTATAAGATAGAAAAACCAATCTAAAATAAGGACATAAAAAAACTCCAACATTGCTGTTGGAGTTCGTTATTAATTTTCTGGTTGAGGATCCATTTCCCAATCATCCATAAAGGCTGTTGTATAATTACCAGCCAAATAATCTGGATGGTCCATCAACTGCCTGTGGAAAGGAATGGTCGTTTTTATTCCCTCGATTACGAATTCATCTAAAGCTCGCTTCATTTTGTTGATTGCCTCTTCCCTTGTTTGGGCGGTAGTAATCAACTTAGCAATCATAGAATCATAATTTGGAGGAATACTATACCCACTATAAACGTGCGTATCCATACGTACCCCATGACCACCTGGTGTGTGTAAGGTTGTAATCTTACCTGGCGATGGTCTAAAATTGTTATAAGGATCTTCCGCATTAATTCTACACTCAATAGAATGTAATTTTGGAAGGTAGTTTTTACCTGAAATAGGCACACCTGCAGCTACAAGTATTTGCTCACGAATTAAATCATAATCAATAACCTGCTCTGTAATTGGGTGCTCTACCTGAATACGGGTATTCATTTCCATAAAATAGAATTTACGGTGCTTATCTACCAAAAATTCTATGGTACCTGCACCTTCGTATTTTATATATTCTGCAGCTTTAACCGCAGCTTCACCCATTTGCTCTCTTAACTTATCTGTCATGAAAGGTGATGGAGTCTCCTCTGTTAACTTTTGGTGACGACGTTGAACAGAACAATCTCTTTCTGATAAGTGACATGCTTTACCGAATTGATCACCAACAATTTGAATTTCAATATGACGTGGCTCCTCAATTAGCTTTTCCATATACATACCACCATTACCAAAAGCAGCGGTTGCTTCATTTACGGCGCTATCAAAAAGCTCTTCCATTTTGTCTTCTGAGAATACGGCACGCATACCTTTACCACCACCACCGGCAGTAGCTTTGATCATTACCGGATAGCCCATTTTCTTAGCTATCTTCTTGGCATCTGCAACATCTTTCAATAGACCTTCTGAACCAGGTACACAAGGTACACCCGCTTCTTTCATGGTTTCTTTAGCCGTAGCCTTATCACCCATTTTGTCTATTTGATCACCAGAAGCACCAATGAATTTTATATCATGTTCTGCGCAAATACGCGAGAACTTTGAATTTTCTGAAAGAAAACCATAGCCTGGGTGAATAGCATCTGCATTTGTAATCTCTGCAGCCGCAATTATATTTGGGATCTTTAAATAGGATTCGCTACTAGCAGCAGGACCAATACATACAGCTTCATCCGCAAAACGCACATGTAAACTTTCTTCATCTGCCTTACTATATACAGCTACCGTTTTAATACCCATTTCTTTACAGGTACGGATAACACGCAACGCGATTTCTCCCCTATTGGCAATCAGTATTTTTTTAAACATCTTTTAAATTTTAAGTTCTAGGTTCTACAACATTCTTACACACCGTATAAAACGGCATCTAACAATTACTACTCAAAATTTAGTTAAGAAGGATCTACCAAAAATAATGGTTGATCAAACTCTACCGGCGAAGAATCATCTACCAAAATCTTAACGATCTTACCTGATACTTCTGATTCTATGTCGTTGAACAATTTCATTGCTTCAATAACACAAAGTACATCTCCTGTACCAATAGTTTGTCCTACCTCAACAAAAACAGGTTTATCTGGAGATGGCTTTCTATAGAAAGTCCCAATTATAGGAGACTTTATAGTTATGTACTTATCATCTTCAGCTTCTGTAGCAGGTGCTGCGGGTGCTGCCGCTTCGGCCGCAACTGGCACTGCTGCTGGAGCCTGTACCGCTGGCTGAGCCATAGGCATAGTATGTACGTAAGTTGGTTCAGAATTACCAGTTAAGCTTCCTGTACGAATGGTGATCTTAATATCATCCGTTTCCAGTTTTACCTCGCTAGCGCCAGACTTGGCAACAAACTTGATAAGGCTTTGAATTTCTTTAATATCCATATTTTCTAAGTTATAATTGGTAGTTGTTGTTAGTTAATAAGCCCATTTAAGGTAAATGGAACCCCATGTAAAGCCGCCACCAAAGGCTGCAAATACAAGGTTATCTCCTTTTTTAAGCTGTTTTTCGTAATCGAACAATAAAAGTGGTAACGTTGCCGAAGTGGTATTACCGTAGCGCTGAATATTCATTAACACTTTAGAATCATCTACACCCATTCTTTTTGCCGTAGCGTCTATAATACGCTTATTGGCCTGATGTGGTACCAACCAGTCAACATCTGACTCGGTAAGATCATTTCTATCCATAATCTTCGCCGCTACATCTGCCATGTTGGAAACGGCAAATTTGAATACCGTTTTTCCTTCTTGAAAAATAAAATGCTTTTTATTGGTAACACTTTCTATAGTAGCCGGCATTAAAGAACCGCCACCTTCCATGCCCAAATATTGTCTACCGCTACCGTCTGCCCTTAAATACTCATCTTGAAAACCAAGACCTTCAGTGTTTGGTTCAAAAAGAACTGCACCGGCACCATCTCCAAAGATGATACATGTTGTACGGTCTGTATAATCAATAATAGATGACATTTTATCCGCACCTATAAGTAGTACTTTTTTATATCTACCGGTTTCTATATGACCAGCAGCCGATGACATGCCAAAAAGAAAACTTGAACATGCCGCTAATAAATCATAGGCAAAAGCATTGACAGCCCCTATCTCTGAAGCAACGAAAGCTGCCGTAGAAGCAACCATACTATCCGGTGTTGCCGTTGCAACTATAACAAGGTCTATTTCAGAAGCTTTTAGCCCCTTCTTTTCCATGAGGTCCTGTGCCGCTTTAATGGCCAAATACGACGTACCTTCTCCCTCTTCCTTCTTTAGTACCCTTCTTTCCTTAATCCCTGTTCTGGTAGTGATCCATTCGTCATTGGTTTCTACCAAATCCTCAAGCATTTTGTTGGTCATTACAAACTGGGGAACGTAGCCTCCTACCGCGGTAATAGCTGCTGTAATTTTGGTCATACTTTATTTGCTTTCTTGTAAAAAACTTAAAAAACCTGTCAAAAGTCATGAAAATTAGTGATTTTCAACGACTTTTTGGGTAAAGTTATCGGGTTTTTGAAAAATTGCAATTAATAGCCACACCTGTGTTATTCTTTAATTTATCTGAGTAACAAGGTCCTAAAATACAAATTGGGCTAAAAAAAACTCCCTACTTCAAATGAAGTGGGAGCATAGTATAATGTAAAAAGGTCTTAAGCTTCTGCTTCTTCAGTTTTGTCAACCAAAACTTGACCTCTATAATGTAATTTTCCTTCATGCCAGTGAGCTCTGTGAAATAGGTGAGTCTCGCCAGTTGTAGAATCGGTAGCCAATGTTGGTGCTACTGCTTTATAATGTGTTCTTCTTTTGTCTCTCCTTGTTTTGGAAATTTTTCTTTTAGGATGTGCCATTTAAACCTTATTTATCCGTTAATAACTTCTTTAATTCGTCCCATCTGGGATCGTTTTCTTCTTTATCTGATCTTTTCTCTTTTGGTTGAAGCTCCTTTAACCTGTCTAACACTTCAGATTCTAAAGTGCCATCTTCAATACCAGGATGAATTCTTTTTTGCGGAACTGCCAATACTAGCATTTCATACACGTATTGCGCAATATTTAATTGGTGTTCGTTATGAGGAAGAATCAATATTTCATCATTCTCGTCATTATACTCTTCACCAAACTTTACCACTAAATGTAAATCGCCGCTTACAGCTTGATCATACGGTTCACTGGTAATGTCACAATCAACATTCACTGTTCCAGATGCTTCCATATCAACCTCCATCATTGTACTTGTTTTATGAAGTACTACATCTAAATTGATGTTGGTAGCATTGAACTCATCATATCCAAAAGAATCAAAGAACGTATTGTCAATCTGGTAATTAAAGTTGTGTTTTCCTTGCTTCAATCCTGAGAAAGGAATATTGAACTCCTTTTGCTTCATCACGTACACACTTAAATTAACACTAATCGCCCACAAAAGGCGGGTGCAAAGATACTATAATTTTGATAAAAGACAATAGTTATCAACTATTTATCTTTATAACTTTTTAATCGGACTAAATTTTAACGTTCTCTCTTTAAACGTTGCTTTTTTAATACGTCTTTGGTCAGCTCTTCATACTCTGTTCTGTTCTTAAAAATCTTCAGTGCCATGAAGACCGCTTCTTTGAACGAACTCTCGTCTGCCACACCTTTTCCTGCTATTTCATAGGCTGTTCCATGATCTGGCGATGTTCTCACCTTACTTAACCCCGCCGTAAAATTTACCCCTTGACCAAATGCTATTGTTTTAAACGGAATTAGACCTTGATCATGGTATGCCGCCAAAATTGCATCGAACTTTTTATAACCGTCTGAGCCAAAAAAGCTATCTGCCGAGTACGGACCGTATACTAAATGACCCATATTTGCCATTTCTTTTATAACCGGCTTCATTACCTCATCGTCTTCTTTGCCAATTACACCATTATCTCCACTATGTGGATTTATACCCAACAATGCTATTTTTGGTTTGCGAATACCAAAATCCATCTTCAATGATTTTTCAATGGTATTGATCTTATCGCGTATCAGTCTTGGTATTATAGCTGCAGAAACATCTTTTACCGCTACATGATCTGTTAACAAACCAACCTTTAAGGTATCTGTTACCATAAACATTAAGCTTTCACCATCTAACTCTTGAGCTAAAAAGTCTGTATGCCCCGGGAATTTAAATTCGTCTGACTGAATATTATTCTTGTTGATCGGTGCCGTTACCAATACATCTATATCACCTTTCTTCAATGCATCTACCGCTGCTCTCAAAGATTTTATAGCATATTCACCACCAGCTTTGGTCGCTTGACCAAAATCTACTCTTGGCACCTCTTTCCAAACATTTACAATATTGACCTTATTATCTATCGCTTTTGACGCATCTGGTATACCGTTGAAAACAACATTAAGTTTCAACTGCTTCATTTGAAAGGAAACTATTTTGTTTGAAGCAAAAATAACAGGAGTACAGAAGTCTAACATTCTGCTGTCTTGGAATGTTTTTAATGCAACTTCACATCCTATTCCGTTTAAGTCTCCTATTGAGATGCCTAACCTTATTTTCCTATTTTCCTCCATGATAATCTGTACCTTTGTAACCCCACTTAAAACCTTAAACTTGGTTTTCACTTTCCAAAAGGAGAAGCATAGTGGTCGTCCTAATTTAAATATTGGGACACATATTAAAGGACAAAATTACTTAAATTAAACGACACATGTTTACGGGAATTATTGAAACATTAGGTAAGGTTACTTCTCTTGAAGCTAAAGGCGGAAACTTAGATATCACCATAGAATCTAGCTTAACTCCTGAACTTAAAATAGATCAAAGTGTGGCGCATAACGGTGTTTGCCTTACGGTTGTAAGTCTTACCGATACTACTTACACGGTAACCGCTATTGCTGAAACACTGAATAAAACCAACTTAGATACGCTTAAAACCAATGATGTTGTAAACTTGGAACGTGCCATGATTTTAGGATCTAGATTAGACGGGCATATTGTTCAGGGCCATGTTGATCAAACCGGTGAATGTACAAGTGTAAAGGAAGATAATGGAAGTTGGATCTTCTCATTTACCTATGATGCCGCAACTGGTAACCCTACTATTGAGAAAGGTTCTATTACTATTGACGGTACTAGTTTAACTGTCGTTAATTCTGGAAAAAATTCTTTCGAAGTAGCCATTATACCTTATACGTATGAACATACTCGTTTCAACACCTACAAACCGGGTACCATTGTTAACCTGGAGTTTGATGTTATTGGAAAGTATGTTGCCAAACTGATGGCGAAATAACTACCTATACCTTTATAAATATCTTTTTCTGATATAGAATGTATCCCACAAGGCTATAAAACAGCACTACGCTTAGCCCGTATAAAAGGGAGGATGTTTCTAGTGCCAAAAAATCATGGACATATACTTTTTGGAACAACCACCCGTGTAACGAGGTGTCACCAATTTGTATTTGACCCATTACCTTACTTATAAAACTAGATAGAAAATAAATAACGATTGCATTTGCACCTGCATATCTGAACACAGACCCGAACTCTATTTTCTTTATGTCTGTCAAATAATAAATTAAAGCTAAAATAAGATTTGCCCAACCTGCGGTTACTAAAACGAAACTACTTGTCCAAAGGGCCTTGTTAATGGGAAAGAATATATCCCAAATGTGACCAATGATTAAGAGACTACCTCCCAGTCCCATTAAAATGGTGGCTTTCTTTTCTTGTTTACTGGTTAAAATGAGACCCGTAAAAACTCCTAATAAGGAGCTTGCAATAGAAGGCATAGTACTCAATAATCCTTCTGGGTCATAATCTGCTTTATAATTATGAGAACCAAAAACTTTTACATCTATCCAATTGGCTAGATTATTTGGTGCCCGTTCTAATGTAGATGTCACACCTTCCACAGGAACAAATGTCATTAACAACCAATAGCCTATTAATAATATCGCTGCCACCCAAATCAATTGTTTCCAATTCAGGTTGATGAATAATAATGCCGCGAAAAAGAATACTACGCCAATACGTTGCAACACTCCCGGAAAACGAATTTCACTAAAACTTTTAAAGAACGGAAAATGAATAAGAAATGCCCCTAAGAAAAGACCCAATGCAATTAACTTCAATGCTCTAATGGCAATCTTTTTATAAGCAGCTGCATCTACAGTTCTGTTTTTATAGGAGAATGCAATTGATGTACCCACTATAAAAAGGAAGAACGGAAAAACTAAATCGGTAGGTGTATAACCATGCCAGTCGGCATGCAAGAAAGGGGCATACACATTAGACCATGTTCCCGGGGTATTTACCAAGACCATTAGAAGAATAGTGGCTCCTCTAAAAATATCGACAGATAAAATTCTTTCCTTTTTCATCTTAAAGCTATAAAATGTTTCCTTTTAAGCGATTCCAAGCTTTTACCAATAACACCCCGGCTATTGCAGAAACTACGGTTAAAACGATAGCCTGTGTGGTTCTACCATAAATCCAATATCCGGTTGCGAACATTATAGAATAAATTAGAATTACCCCTAATAGCATAGCTGTAACACCGGCTGGTACACTCCATTTTTCTTTGTCTTCTACAATCTTAACGGAATCAGTTTTTGCTTGAGCAACTACTTTTGACCAACCCGGACCACCTGGTTGTATTTTTTTATAGAAGCTTCTTAAAGTATCATTAGATTCTGGCTGTGTCATAAAAGTAGCTATCAACCAAATGATCGTAGTTACCACCACTATAAATATGTATTCTGACCAGTCTGGTAACACCCCTGTTTCCGTTGCAAAAAGATATGCGCCTACGGGAGTCAATTTTAATATGATAGAAATAATACCCGATGCGAACATTGCAGTAATTTCACTCCATGCATTAATTCTCCACCAGAACCATCTTAGAATAAATATGAGTCCGGTACCTGCACCGAAAGCCAATAAAATATCAAATAACTGAAGTGCATTTTGTAGCAACAATGCCAATGTAGCACTAAATAACATTAAAACTATCGTAGAAATTCTACCCACTGCCACCAATCTTTTTTCTGATGCATTAGGGTTTATCTGTTGTTTATAGAAATCAAAAACAATGTATGACGACCCCCAGTTCAACTGTGTACTAATGGTACTCATATATGCGGCTACCAAAGAAGCCAACACAACCCCTAACAATCCACTAGGTAGTTTGGTCAACATAGCAGAATATGCTAAATCATGACCCAATTTGTCTGCTGTTACATTTGGGAAAGCTTCTTGTATACTCGCCAAATCTGGGTATACCACTATGGAGGCCAATGCCACTAAAATCCACGGCCATGGTCTTAATGCGTAGTGCATGATATTGAAAAAGAAGGTTGCCCCAATAGCGTGATTTTCATCTTTTGCCGCCAACATACGTTGCGCAATATAACCACCACCACCTGGCTCTGCACCTGGGTACCAAGAACTCCACCATTGTACGGCCAGCGGAATTATAAATAAAGTAATCAATGCCTTTTTATTACTGAAATCTGGTAATATGTTCAATTTTGAAGCTACGTTCTCATTCGCCATTAAGGCTTCAATACCGCCAACTTCGGGAATATTTACCAAGTAATATGCAGCACCTATGGCACCTGCCATAGCCACAAAAAACAGAAGGAAATCTGTATACACCACACCTTTGAATCCGCCAAGAGCGCTAAAGGTTACTGTAATAAGACCAGCACTTACAACCGTTTGCCAAGGTTCTAGACCCAGCATAATGCTTCCTATTTTTATCGCTGCCAATGTTACGGCAGACATGGTAATGACATTAAAAATCACCCCTAAATAAACTGCCCTGAATTTTCTTAAGAAACTAGCTGGTTTTCCGCCATAGCGCATTTCATAAAACTCTAAATCTGTATTTACATTTGATTTACGCCATAATTTTGCATAAACGAAAACAGTCAACATACCTGTTATTAAAAAACACCACCAAACCCAGTTACCAGAAACGCCGTTTGTACGAACAATATCGGTCACCAAATTGGGTGTATCTGTTGAAAACGTAGTTGCCACCATTGAAAGCCCTAAAAGCCACCATGGCATAGTACGACCGGATAGAAAAAACTCTGATGAATTTTTACCTGATGTTTTTGATACATAAAACCCTATGCCTAAGACAAGGGAAAAGAAAACTATAATAAAAGTATAGTCTAACGTACTGAGTTCCATAAGTTGGTTTTAGGTTGATTGTTAAAGATATATTATTTTAGGACATTTTTATATCTAATACGCTAAACGTACCACGTGCTTCTATCAATAACTACTGAAATTACCCCAACCGCATGGATCTTGGCGTCTATTGCCACTTTTATCATAGGATTATCTAAAGCGGGCATAAAAGGAATTGCCGTTTTAAACGTAACGATAATGGCTTTGGCATTTGGCGCAAGACAGTCAACAGGCATGGTAGTACCGCTTCTTGTTCTTGCGGATATTTTTGCCGTAATCTATTACAATCGATACACACAGTGGAAGTATGTTTTTAAAGTACTACCATGGATGCTTTTTGGCTTGCTCATTGGTGTTTTTATTGGAAATGAATTACCCGAGAAGTTTTTTAAAATAGGTATGGCAATCATAATTATCATTACCGTAGCCATGATGTTTTATTGGGATCGTAAAAAAGACAAAAACGTACCATCTCATTGGACGTTTGCCGGCGCAATTGGCACCATAGCCGGTATTACCACCATGGTAGGTAATTTAGCCGGAGCATTTTCCAATATTTACTTTTTAGCCATGCGGTTGCCCAAAAATCAATTTATTGGTACTGCTGCTTGGTTATTTTTAATCGTGAATATCATTAAACTTCCCTTTCACTTTTTTGTTTGGAAAACCATTACCCTAGAATCACTAACTCTAAACCTGATGCTTTTACCTGGCATACTTTTAGGTTTCTTTGTAGGCATTCGGTTTATTAAACACATTAAAGAAGCGTTTTTTAGAAAAATGATTTTGGTTTTAACCGCTGTTGGTGCTGTGCTGATTATGCTTAGTTAGTGTTATATCTTTAGGTTTGAGCTATTTTGGCGTGAAAATCAATTTTAAAGACCTTTTTCGATACTAGATGAAAAATTACATTTTAATACTTTCGATTTTTTCTGTCTTAAATATATTCAGTCAAGATCCGATGACTGCAAGTTTAGTTGAAAGTATTATTGATCATGATTTCCCGAAAGACTTTGAGCACTACTTATTATTTAAAGAAGGTTTAGAAGATCCTATTATTAAAGATTCGCTTCAAAAATTTCAACTACGAGAATTAAAATTGTTAGACAATAATTTTCCATTAGACTTGATATATAGATCAAATGAGGAAACAATAGATTGGACAAACTACTCTTTAAAAAATGTCAAATATCTGTCAAGAGATAAGTATAAAAGATTTTCTCCACCTCTAGGAAAGAGTATCATTTTTGTAAAATATAATATTAAATCCGGGAAATACGATAGTATTTTAAGTAATAAAAAACTCCATACTATAGTAGTAAAGAAAAAAATGCTTTGGAATAAAAATAAGATTTGGAAAAATAAAAAGCTTAACCAAGAACTGGTCAAAGCTTGGGAAATTGACGAGAAAATTAATGACGAAGAGAATATATACTTCCAAATTTCTAAACCTATATTTTCAAAAGACCATAAATATGCTAAAATTTCAATTTTGGAAAACCAGCGATGTAAAGGTGAAGGTTACACCGAACTTTATAGATACCACAATGAAACTTGGGAAATGCTATTGAGATACAATTTTGTGTCATCTAAGGTTTGGATATCGCATGCAAAATGTGGCAATATTCGAATAGTAGGAACAGAATAGATTACGAAAGAAACAAATTCAATTAATAGAATTATTTTGGTGTAAATTTCTGCGGGAGTTGTGCTTATTTTGCTTAGTTAAAGATTGTATTTTTAAGTTTAGTTTAATTATTCTCAATACGCTTGTAAATGAAACCAGAAGAGTTTAAAAAATTATGGACTTCTAATGAAGAAAAGCTTAACCCTATTAGTATAAATAGGTTAAATGGGCTTGGATTGAGTGATGCCTCTATCCAATTTCTAAACACTGCTGGACTTCCACAAAGTGCTGCTCCATTCCTTAGTTTCGTTACAGATTCAGATGATTTATACCAGGGAATTCATAAACTGACAAAAATTTATGAGTTCTTAGAGCCTGAATTTGATAAGTACATAGTTATTGGAAGTTGCAGTGACGGAGACCCCATTGTCGTAAATACTGAATTAGAGGATCGAATAGAATTTCTTGATCATGAAGATTATTTCTCCTCTAAACCTTTCAACTCAAATTTTAGCTCAATGACCGACTCCTTAATTGCTTACAGCAAATTCATTGAAAGAGTTCAAAATGAAAACGGAGAAGACGCATATATGAATTCTAATTTTTCTGACGAACAGTTTGAAACACTAAAATCGGAACTATTATTAGCAGATTCTAAAATTATAAAACAAAACGGATTTTGGTTGGAGCAATTAGAAATGGAATTGGAAATAAGAAAAGATTTTCAAAATGAATAAGCTTTCTACAAATTCATATAAAATGAAACATTAAGTTTTAATATTGTCTCTTAACATCTCAACCCAATAAAGTCCACATATTTCAGATTAGGGTTAATCTTTACTTCATGTAACCAGTAATTTAGCGATACTAACCAAAAATACTGCTACACATGAATATCATAGGAAATTTTATAAAAGGTGTCATCGATATTACCGACAAAATTACTGGTGATGACAACCCAATTGAAGATCAAAAAGCTGTTCTTCAAAACCTTTTAGAAACCGCAAAAGATACTTCTTTTGGTAAAGCCTATGACTTCAACAATATTTTGGAAAGTGATAATTCGCAGCAAGCATTTCGTGATGCCGTGCCTTATTTCGACTATAATCAAATCAATGAAAAATGGTGGCATAAATTACATGAAGACCAAACCGATGTTACATGGCCTGGAAGTCCAGATTATTTTGCATTGAGTTCTGGTACTACAGGCAAAACAAGTAAACGTATACCGGTTACAGATGCTATGATAGACTCTATAAGACAAGCGGGTATTAAACAGGTATTGGCAATATCAAATTTTGACCTTCCGGCAGATTTCTTTGAAACAGGTATTTTAATGCTGGGCAGTTCTACAGATTTGGTTGAAAATGATGACCATTTAGAAGGTGAGATCAGCGGTATTAGCGCCAGTAATATTCCGTCTTGGTTTAGTGGTTACTACAAACCCGGAAAAGAAATTGCCAAAATTGATGATTGGGACGAGCGTGTTGCAAAAATTGCAGAGCAAGCTGCCGATTGGGATATTGGTGCTCTTAGTGGTATTCCTTCTTGGATAGAATTAATGCTGAAAGAGGTCATTAAAAAACATAACTTGAATAATATTCATGAAATATGGCCCAACCTGCAAGTGTACACTTCTGGCGGAGTAGCTTTTGGTCCTTATGAAAAGAGTTTTAATGCTTTAATGGGGAAACCTGTTACGGTAATTGACACCTATTTGGCATCA
This sequence comes from Maribacter sp., assembly GCF_039968975.1. Classification (GTDB taxonomy): domain Bacteria; phylum Bacteroidota; class Bacteroidia; order Flavobacteriales; family Flavobacteriaceae; genus Maribacter. The sequence goes on from NZ_JBDVOT010000081.1 coordinate 29,796, forward strand.
GAGGGGTTTATTGCCTTTCAAGCAAGACCTGAAACCGATGCCATGAAATTGGTGACCGATAACGGAATCTATTTTGAGTTTGTTCCTTTCAATCCTGATTATATTTTAGAAGATGGTTCTCTTGCTCAAGATGCTCCTTCCCTAACACTATCCGAGGTTGAAACAGGTCAAAACTATGTATTGATCATAAGTACTGTTAGTGGCGCTTGGCGCTATCTTATTGGTGATACTATTGAGTTTACAGATGTAGAACGTGCCGAAATAAAAATAACCGGTCGTACCAAATTCTTTTTGAACACCGTGGGTTCGCAATTATCTGTCAATAAATTAGATGATGCGCTACAAGATATCATGGAGACTTTTGACATTGAAGTACCTGAATATACCCTTTGTGCAAAGAAATATGAAGATGGTTTTTACCATACCTGGTATTTAGGAACTAAGGCAACGCATGACCCAAAAGAAATTGCCCAAAAACTAGATGAGTCTTTAAAGGCTGCGAACAAGAATTACAAAGTTGCCCGTTCAAAAGCATTAAAAGGAGTTAAGGTTTTTACCATTGACCCTGAAGTGTTTTATAATTGGAACGACAGTAATAAAAAGAAAGGCGGACAGATAAAAATGGAACGCGTAATGAAAGAGGAAAAGTTTGCCGAGTGGGAAGCTTTCGTTGAAAAACAGCAATAAAACATAGCGGTTTTACTCCTTAAGCGCAGCGTCTCTTTCTTCTACCAAAATCATAATTTCTTCTGGTGATAAATAGAAGTTTTTAATTCGGTCTACATACGCTTTAGTTAAACCTGCTTTAGTTAAAATAAACTCTTTTGTAGCAAGTATATAGGTTTCCATACCATGTGTAACTGCAAAAGAATCTGCACGGCGCTCAGCCTCTCGTATATAATTTTCTGAGGTAATGTATTTAAACCCAAAACCTATTAAATTGAACCCTCCACGCTGCTGGTAATCCATTACATGACCTAGTTCATGACCCAACCACCCAATCATAATTTCTGAAGGTATATCTTTTGTGTAATACACAGAATCTGCAATCTTTATCCTTTCACTTATCAAAATAAAATAGGACCTATTTTTTTTAGACTTAAAGACACTCCAAAATGATGGTTGTGCCTGCATGGTAGACTTCTTTATATCCTTCTTAAACTTGAATTCAATCTTGGTATTGGCAAGTTCAGGATAATGAGAAAGTGCAATTTTTGCTTCTTCGGTTATTTCTTCAGGAATTATATGTTGTGCGGATGCAACCATAGGGTAACTTAGTAGTATTAAGATTAAATAATTTATTTTGATTTTATATATAAGTTTCATCACAATAGCGGACTAAAGAATTTGGCGAGACCTTCTAAAAACTTACTGAACGGTGATCTCTTTTTAAACTTTTCTAAATCTACTTTTGCATCGTCTGTACAATGTCTTGTAAAGAGCTTTTCTATATGCGATGCTTTTTCTTTGTCATATAAAATAGCATTGGTTTCAAAGTTGTGCTCAAAACTTCGATAGTCAAAATTACCTGAACCTACAGAAACCACTTCGCCATCTATAATTATTACCTTACTATGAGAAAAATCTGGTCTCAAGTAAATATTGGCGCCAACCTCCAACAAAGCTTCAAATGTGGAAAACATACTGTATTGAGCTAATAATGAATCTGATATTTTAGGTGTTAACAAGGTTACCTCAACTCCGCTTAAAGCTGCAATTCTAATGGCTTCCAAAACCGGTTCTCCAGGAATAAAATAAGGGTTGGCTATGCAAATACTTTTAGTTGCTATATTGATCATAGCCAGATATTGCTGCATAATAGCCGGAAACTTAGAATCTGGACCACTGGAGATTATTTGTGCTACCGTATTGCCCATAGGTTCTACTTTTGGAAAGTACTTATCTTGTAACAGCAGTTCTTCCTTTCCTGCAAAATGGTAGTCTTTCACAAAAACCCGTTGTAGACTGTTGACCGCAGGACCTTCAATTTTAAGATGTAAGTCTTGCCAAACACCTAGTTCAGATACAGGTTTCATGTATTTATCTGATACATTGAATCCGCCTGTGAAACCAACTTTACCGTCAATAATGATAATTTTTCTGTGATTTCTATAATTAAGGGTAAACAACAGATTACCAAACCGGATGGGCATGGTAGAATAGGCTTTAACCCCTAAATCTTTAAAACGTTTTACCCTTTTGCCACGCATAGAATTGCTACCAAAAGAATCATACAACATTCTAATTTCTACCCCTTCTTTTACTTTTTTAGCAAATAGGTCATGAAACTTGTCTAGCAACATGCCTTCTTCTAAAATATAATATTGAAGATGTATAAAATCTTTGGCTTCTTCTATTGCTTTAAAAATAGCCCCGAAAGCTTCTTCCCCATCATTTAATAAGGTAATTTTATTACCGTCATAAGGTGCGAAAAAACTGTTTTTTCTAATAAGCGTCGCAAGTTTATCATGCTTATAATCTTCAAATTCATGCACACTTTGTTCACCGCCCTCAAGCTCTTTATGGGTTTCTGAATACAATCTTCTTTTTTCGGTCTGCTTTAACTTAAAGAGTTTAAATTTTCTTCTGTTAATACCAAATAGGTAATATAATAGTGGTCCTAAAAAGGGAAATATAATAACAGACAAAGACCAACTAATCATCTTAGTTGCCTTAGATCCATTAAAAATTATATTGACAATACTCCACAGAGTTACTGCTATATAAGCAAGCCAAAAAATTGTATTTACCACCTTATTCGTTGTTTATCATCAATATACCATAAATAAACCCACCCTTTGGCTTAAAAACCTAATCAAGATACTTTTAGTAGTAAACGAGTTAATTACTCCCTCTAGTTGTGAGTACTTTTAAAAAAAAGTGATGGGAGTAATTGCTATGGATAAAAAACAGATAACATTATATTACAGTTCAGAAAACTCAATAGGTAAACAGTTAAATGCTTACGTAACGTCTTCTGGTAAAGAACATTTAACAATAGACATTTCTAAAACAAATGTAACCGGTACCCAATGGGCAGAATTAGCCGATGGTCTCAACAAAAACATTTCTGACCTGGTCAACATAGACCACCCGGATTTTAAAGATGCCTATGGTGAAGACACCGTTAATCTTGATGATGATGGTTGGCTAAAAATTTTGAACAAGAACCCTAGCTTTCTAAAGAATGCCATAATAATCAAAGGAAAAGAATTTATTGAACTTACAAGTGCATCAGACTTTAAGCAATACATGGATCCTGATAGTGCAGGTATAGAAAAGCCGTATAAATAAAAGCCTTATGACCCTATAAGGTTTTCTTCTGTGCATAGGGTGTTTATACCTCAAATTACTTTCTAACTATTACCTTATGTCAAAGATTTTAAAATGGATTCTGCTATTCTCTATTATCTGCTTTGGCGGCTATATGCTTGCCGAATGGAAGATGAAGAAAGAGGTTATTAGTTTTCTAGAACGAAAAGTACCTAACCATGTAGACTTTTCATATGATGACCTCACTATTAGTCTACTTCATGGAGATATCTCCTTTACAGATGTTGCCGTTGTAAGTTTAGGTAAACAAACCTCTTCATGTGAGATAAAAGTCAATGCAGATGAGCTTTCGGTAAAAGGCTTTAGTTATTGGCAAATTCTATTTCAGAATTCTATCTTCATTAAAAACCTAACACTTAGTAAACCACATCTCAACTTTAAAACCTGCCCTGATACCAAAGATAATGATGATGCCAACCAAAGCAACCCTATTAATTTATTGAAAGAAATATTTGTTGAAGAACTTATATTTGAATCTGGTGTTGTTGAAATTTGGGATGATGACGAAGCGATAAAATTAATTGCAGTAGATGAAATTAATCTCTCCCTAAAAAATGTGGTTACAGACCCAGATATCATTAAAAAATATGTTCCTTTCACCTTTGGTTCTTACCATATTGACATTCTAAATTTTAATGCTCCATTAGGTGAGTTTGAAAGGTTGAAAATGAAATCTATGGTAGTCAATAACTCCACTATTGACATCAATAACATTTCTCTTGCAACTATTTACTCTAAGTCAGCATTAAGCAAAAAAATAAGGTATGAAAGAGACCATATTAATTTGTTTATTCCGTTGTTAAAAGTTGACAATCATAATTATTTAGCAACAAACGATTCTCTTCATATTAATTTTAAAGAACTACTTCTTTCTGAACCTAATTTAGATATATATAGGGATAAATCTAGATTGGAAGATTTCAGAAATAAGCCACTTTATGGCAAATTATTACAAAAACTGCCCTTTAAAGTCGCAATTGACTCTGTTTTCATTGAAAAAGGAGCAATTGTGTACGAGGAAGATATTCCAAATGATGCATCTGCCGGAGCTTTAAGTTTTCAAAATTTAAACGTTGCCATTAGTAACCTCTCTAATATTGAAAGTGAAGATGCTTTAAAGATTAATCTAGATGCCAACCTAATGGGTGCCGGTAAATTTTATCTAGATTGGCAGTTCAATGTCTTTGACCCAAGAAGCGCTTTTCTTATTTCTGGTGGACTATCAAATTTCAATACAGCCAACTTAAATGAATTTCTTGTACCTAATCTTAGAACAAAGACAACAGGTACCATAGACCAACTCTATTTTACCATTTCTGGAGATGAATATACTTCTACTGGTGATATAAAAATGAGCTACGAAGATTTTAAATTTCAAGTCTTGAACAAAGAGCGAAACGGCGTTAAAAAAATACTTTCTTTTATTGGAAATCTATTTGTCAACGATGGCTCTAAAACAGATGCTGACGGATATAGATACGGAGACATTTCTGCAGAACGGGTAAGGCACAAATCATTCTTTAATTACTTATGGATCAATCTGCAAGATGGTTTATTAAGTGTGCTAACGGGTAACGGTAAGAAAGATTGAAATTCTTTATAAATAAAAAAGCCAGGTAGCGAACTACCTGGCTTTTCTTTTCATAGCAATATTATATTTCTAGTTGTCATCAGTAGCATCATCTACCGCGTCTTCAACTTCGTCAGCTCCATCTTCGATTTCATCTCCAACATCATCTATTCCTTCTTCAATTTTCTCTCCTGTAGTTTTTTCTTCTCTACAGCTAGTTGCAATGCTCATTGTGGCAAATGCAAATACTATCATTAATAACGATTTCTTCATAATATAGATTTTAATAATTAGGTTAATATTTTAATTTTCAGGAATTAAGGTCTGCTATTTATTACGTAGCTTATCCAACCTGACTTTACAAAAATGAGGTTTTAAACAGAGAGTGGTTTGTTGTAAAAATGAGATTATTGACTCATCTACCTAATATATAGCTTCACCCTAATGACTTCAAAATATTGAAGCTAGACAAGTATTAAATACCTTTTTTTAAGAGGACATATCGCTATTTTTAACGTTCTGGATATTCATAGGGCATTAACATGCTATCATATGAAATATCTTGATTAAAAAGGTTTTTGGCAATTGGTCTTATTTCTAAATCTGTACTATGTGGCGGCTGTATTATTTCATTTATACGGTTCAGTT
>NZ_JBDVOT010000082.1:0-5194 GCF_039968975.1 Maribacter sp.
AAGGTGAAATATATGACATTGATGGCGAATTCATTAAAAATTTAGGCACGTTGTTCAATGATGACACTTGGATGCTTTATGATAAAACAACAGGTGAAATTACCAAAACAAAGACTAAAGCGGAATGTAATGATGCCGCAAATCCAAATGTTGGTGAAGAGTACAAAAACTTTTGTGTTGAATGCTTACCTTCCTATATAACTGGAATGACACACACCTATTATATACCAGTTACTCCTAAAAAAGCACCTGAGGGATATGCTTTTAGATCTGGACCTCCAAACGGTGGCGAAGATGGTCGTAAAAGACCAGAACGTCCAAAAGATGGTGAAAGACCTAAGGGACCACCACCAGGTGGTATAGGAATTGGACCTTCAAACAGAGGTTTAGCTTTTAACGGTGTTGTTTTTAATGCACCAGCTCCTGTAGATAATATTCTAGCAGCTTACACCATTGCTCCTTTTGATGATGCCGGCGGACATATAAATTTACATGAAGGGTATCATTACCATGCAGCTACAGGTGTTTCCAAAAAAATAGAACAAGATGATAATCATGCACCTATGATAGGCTATGCCATGGACGGATATCCAATTTTCGCAAATACGGATGCCGATGGTAACGAAGCAACAGATTTAGATGAATTTAGAGGTCAATATGACGAGATAAGAGGTTATCATTACCATGTAGATAAAGCTGGAAGCAACAATTTTATTGACGGACTACGCGGGGTATATGTTAAGTAAAAAATCGATTTTACTACTATTAGTTACCGTTTCTCTTGTCTTTAGCAATTTACTGTGGGCACATAATCCAGAATTTTCGAGTATAATAATTTCAAAAACCGAAAATGGACAAATTGTTCTGCAGTTAAATAGTTCATTAACAGCTTTTCAACAAGAGATAAATTATATTCATGGAGAAGGTGCTTACAAATCTCCAGAAGAATTTCAAGAATTAGTGCTTCAGCTTTTTAGGTCTAGATTCTTTTTTATTCTTAACAACAATGACACCCTTCAATTTAAAAATCCAAAAGTAATTTTAGGTCATGAAACTAAAATAATCGCCGAAATAATTGATCTACCTTTAAAAACTAAAAGTATAGAGCTACGGAATGAAATCTTTTACGACCTCTATAATAGCCAATCCGCAGTTATTTTTTCTCTTAATGAATTTCCAAAAACAAAATACACTTTAAACAAGGAAAACCTAAATACAATAAATGTGTCGTTAGAAGACGGAAAATGGATTGACAACAACTCTAAAAGCACTAAGAAATCGCTTACCTATCTACCTTTTGTGCTTACGTTTATCATTGGAGGTTTATTATTTTTTCTTATCAAAAAATAATATATCGCCTCTCGAAGTAAGTAAAAAAAAGAAGGATAGCGAAAACGACCTGTGAACTAAGCAACAATCTAAATCTAACAGGTCTGCTTGCGTTGAACTACCACTATAAAACCAACAAACCTTTCGCTACCCTTTTTCAAAAATTTATTCTCATTTATTTAAATAAACGAATAGAAGATTCTTTTAAATTTAATTTCGCCGGTTGAGGAAATTCGGCATGAACTATTAATACATTTTCATGATGTTGCTCTAGTTCACTCAACACCTTTCTATTTAATAACAATATGGTAGAATGACCATAATGATCTAATTTATCAAGTATTGTTTTTCCGTTAAATTCACATACCCAATGAGTCTCAGACATATTCTCTTCGTAAAACAACTCTATAGTAGGTACTTGATAATAATCATGTTCACCTATTACTTCTAAATCAAAAACTAAACGAAGCAATCCGCCTTCTAATTTTGCACCATCACTAGAAATCCCTAATTCTTCAAAAGATAGTTTACCTGAAGTTGGCTCATTGAATTTTACTTTTATCTCTCCCTGGTTTATTTCTACTTTGCTCATCTATTTTTGTTTTTATGATACCATCAAAGCTAGATAACAGCATGAATTTATAATATGATATTTATCAGGATTAATAAATCAATTCATCCTATACAATGTAGTTACAATAATACCGTGCGCATCTACTACCGTCAATAGTTCATGTTCTTCTACAACTTTCAAATTAAATGGCGCCAACAAAAGTTTGATGCCACTCTGCTTTTTTAAACGAGTACCTTGACCAGAGATAATATCTAAATTGGGTGTAAAATCTGTATTTGGCAAATGCTCTGTAACTATTACATACTTATAATTAACAAGCTTAGCCACAACTTGCTTTACCTCGTCATTAGAAATATGTTGCAGCACTTGACGAAGAATGGCACAATCCGCTACAGGTAAAGTGTCTTTAGCGATATCTAGACTTAGAAACTCTAAATTGAGCGCTTTATAGTTCTCTTTATTACGTTCAATCAATTCTGGCACAATATCTACAGCAATGTAATTCTTGGTGTAACCCACTAATTCTTTTCCCACATTAAAATCACCACAACCCAAATCACATACAGAAATGGGGTTTTCAAATGAGGTTAAAAACGCAATTAATGTGTTGATATAAGGTTTTACAATTTCTAATTTATGAGAACCTTCACCAGAATAAAAATCTTCACCACCACTACCCCAAAGCTTCTTTTCATAGACTTGCTGCATAGTATCTTTTGTTGGCCATGGTGTTTTTTTTCTGCTTTTTGATTTTTCTTGTCTACCCTTCATTATTTATTTAAAAAACATGAACTAGAATTTGTTTGCAGTAATATAAAGCAAAATCACCAAACGCAATTAACACCTACTTTCTTTCTTAAATTTGAATTCACAGCGAAACAAATTAGAATCATAAAAACTACAGGATAGCGTATTACCTGGATACAGATTAGAAAACGTATTTTCACTATTATAAAACTTCATTTAATGGAACAAATTAAAATCATATTCTTTCTTGTAGGTTCATTTTTTGGTATTGAAAACAGCACTATTGCAGCAGATAAGACTACCGTAATCATTTATCCCGAAAATCAGAAAATAGAGATTATCCAAGAAAAACTTTTTACCATAATACAATCTAAAAAAGATACTGCTACAACATTGGCTCAATGGAATAAAATAGCCAACTTGAGAGAGAACGAAACACCTTGGGCGAAAGAGTTAGAACATTTTACAAATAAGAATCTAAGCATTAAAAATACCGGCACTACCATTGAAACCCACATAAGCCTCAATTATAACGACCCTAATGATTTACGTGCTATGGGTATTTGGTACAATACAGATATGCACCATTTTTCTATCAACGAAGTACCTAGAAATCACATTACTAGCGAAACAGGCATTTTAGAAGACAACTATTGGATTTTCAACGATAACAATACCTTTAGTTTTACCACTGAAGCTTTTTTGGACCTGCCCAATGAATACAAAAAATTAAAGCTCCCTATTACCGCTATGCTTAAAAAGTAAATTGACCAGAAGCATAGCGGTACGGCAAAGAATTGAAAAATTAATTATATTTCCACGTAAGCGTCTAAACATTTAAATCTAGATTATTGAGTAAACACTGTACATATGACACTAGAAAAAATAAGGAAAATGCCATAGCATTTTACCGAACAGCATATTTAGGGAAACCCAAACTTGCCATAGAGAAATATGTTGGCAAAGAATATATTCAGCACAACCCGGCAGTTGCTAATGGCACACAAGGTTTTATTGATTATTTTGAACAAATGCAGGCAGAATACCCAGAAAAATCTATTGAATTCGTGCGCTGTATTGCGGAAGGAGATTTAGTCTCACTACACACCCACCAAATATGGCCGGGCAATGACCAATATGTTACGATGGATTTTTTTAGGTTTGATGAAGAAGGAAAAATATGCGAACATTGGGATTCCATTCAGCAAATTCCTGAGAAGTCTGAAAACCCAAATACGATGTATTAATTTTACATTAAAACCGAAAGCTATTATGAAGGATATTGTTATTCAAGGAATAAATTGGGATGCCAAATCGTCTTTTCAACAAGGTCCGGCAAAAGCTCCAGACCTAATTAGAAAGGCATTGTATAGCGACTCTATGAACCTATATACCGAATTAGGTACATCTATAGAAAATGATGCTGTTACAGACAAGGGTGATTTTATCATCAATGAGTATTTTGATATTGAAACCATTACCAAAAAGAATATTGAATCTGGTTCAAAATTACTTTCTTTAGGTGGTGACCATTCTGTAACATTTCCTATTATAAAAGCTTTTCATGAACACTACCCAAAACTAGATATTTTACATATTGATGCTCACGCAGATTTATACCACGATTATGAAGGAGACCCTTATTCTCATGCATGCCCTTTCGCCCGTATTATGGAAAACGGATTTGCAGTAAAACTTGTTCAAGTTGGAATCAGAACATTAAATCCGCACCAAGCAGCTCAAGCAAAAAAATATAATGTGGATGTTCATGAAATGCGAAATCTTGATTTAAAAGCTATCCCAAAATTTGAGAATCCGCTTTACATTTCTTTAGATATGGATGGCTTTGATCCCGCCTTTGCGCCAGGTGTTTCTCATCACGAACCTGGCGGACTCTCATCACGACAAGTTTTAGACTTAATTCAAAGTATAGATACCGAAGTAGTGGGCGCAGACATAGTAGAATACAACCCTGATCGAGACTTTCATGATATGACCGCTTACCTAGCTGCAAAAATGATGAAAGAGCTTCTAGGAAAATTGATGGGTAATTAAAATCATATTTCAATAAAAACCATTAAATTGACCTGTTACTAAAACCAGACCCCTAATGCCGATTACCTTTAAAAATTACGTGAAACTCCACAAAGTTTCCTTGATATTGGCAGTATTAAGTTTTGCATTTTACTTCACTTTCGCTTATCATTTAGATCGTACAGATTTTATAAAATTGCTCTCCCTTTTTGTAGCACTTTTCTTTTTCTGTTTTAAACTGATACAGTTTGAAAAACTGAATTTCAGGTTCTTATTAGGTGTCGGAATTATTTTTAGGCTAATTTTCCTATTTACAGAACCCAATTTGTCTCAAGATTTTTATCGGTTCATTTGGGATGGTCATTTAGTTTCAAGCGGTGTAAACCCGTATTTGCATACCCCAGATGAATTAATGCAAAACATGGTATCTATTATACCAAATGCTAGTGAACTATACCAAGGCATGGGTAATTTAAGTGCAAGACATTATAGTAACTACCCACCGTTGAA
>NZ_JBDVOT010000083.1:0-25862 GCF_039968975.1 Maribacter sp.
TTATTGCTCCAGTTCTTAAATTCAACATGGCTTTTGATCTTGAATTGAATTTCGATATCGTATATGCCGAATATTCTATTGACGGAGGATCTAATTGGGACATTCTAGGAAATATCAATAGTGAACCAAATTGGTACAACAGCGATAGAACCAACGCTCTTTCGGAGGAAGCTGATGATTGTCAAAACTGCCCAGGAGCTCAATGGACGGGTGACGGCACCGAAATGACAGCATATGCGTATGATTTTAATTTGAATGCTTCCAATGGCGAGCAAGACCTTACTGGCGAAACTAATGTAATCTTTAGAATTGTATTTCAATCTGACCCTTCGGTTACACAAGAAGGTGTCATCATTGATGACTTAGTGGTTGATGGTTCGGCGGATGATGAAGATGATGATAACGATGGTATTTTAGATGTTAATGATAATTGCCCTTTAACATCAAATACCGATCAATTAGATACGGATAATGATGGAGTAGGCGATGTTTGTGACACTGATGATGACAACGACGGAATTTTAGATGTTGATGACAATTGCCCTTTAATTGCCAACCCAAATCAAGAAGATGATGATTTAGATGGTATTGGTAATCTTTGTGATAACGACAGTGATAATGACGGCGTACCAAACGATATTGACCAATGCGACGATACACCAAACGGAACCATAGTTAATGTTGAGGGTTGTGAAGTTTTCTCTTTACCAAACACTAACTTCCAAATTCAGACTACTGATGGCGCATGTAACTCAAGTGATAATGGCAGTGTTTTAATAACGGCTGCAAATACCTCTTATACCTATAATGCTGTGCTATTAAATAATGACGGCACCACAAATGCCAGCTTTACAGATGAATCATCTTTTACCGATTTATCTGCAGGGGATTATCAATTATGTATAACCGTTGAAGGACAGGCAGATTATGAAAGCTGTTTTAATCTAACTATTTCTGAACCAGAGGCATTATCCGTTTCAGCTAAGATTAATTCACTGAATAATGAGGTTACACTAAACTTCTCTGGCGGAGAATTATACACCATTTTCTTGAATGAAAAGATGTTTTCTACATCGGCTAAAGAGATTACTTTACCTTTAGAAGATGCGACTACGTTGATTACGGTTAAAACAGGATTGGACTGCCAAGGAGTTTATTCTGAAAAAATAGTTTTAAGTGATGAATTATTTATATATCCAAACCCGATTGAAGGTGGCGATTTAAATATTTACCTTGGCAACAGCAGTGCACCAGAAGTAACTATTTCATTATTCAATGTAAATGGCACAAGTATTCTATCAAAGCAAATGAAGTCAACTAACAACGAAATTAAATTAAGTGTAGATGGATTAGCAACCGGAGTCTATATTTTAAATATAAAGTCTGGCAACACCCTATCTAACTACAAAATCATAAGAAAATGAAAATATTAAAATATATAACTTTCGCATTTTTACCTGGCTTACTACTAGTTTCTTGCGGTGGCGGCTCTGATAATGAGACACCTGCTGACCCTATTGCACCAGTGGTTTTAGATCCTGATGCAGCTTCTTTGGTTTTTCCTGAAGATAATACGGAATGTAATGAGGGTGTTATTAATGCAAATGACGAAACCAAAAGTACCGTTACTTTTGAATGGTCTGCCTCAGAAAATACAGATTCATATGAAGTAAAAATTAAAAATCTTGATACAGGAAGTATTACCACCGCCACTTCTACTACAAACCAAAAAGATGTGAGTATAAATAGAGGTACACCTTACGAATGGTATGTGATTTCTAAAGCCAATGGAACTTCTTCAACTGCTACTAGCGAAACTTGGGCTTTTTATAATCAAGGGCTAGGTATAGAAAATTATGCGCCGTTTCCTGCAGTTGCAATTAACCCGCAGAGAGGTTCTACTATTACTAATGCCAATACGACAATTACTCTAGAATGGTCTACATCAGATGTTGATGACGATATTGTTTCTTATGAAGTATTATTTGATACAACAGAAGCTCCTACAACATCTTTAGGCTCTACTATTGAGTCTTATTTAGATGTAACAATTAGCCAAGGCATTACTTACTACTGGAAAGTAATTACTACAGATTCGTTTGAAAATACTTCAAGCTCAGAATTGTTTGAATTTAGAGTAGAGTAAATAAAAATTTAAAAAGCCAAAGTTGCAGTTACAGCTTTGGCTTTTTTAATAAAACATATATTTTTTATAAAGAATTGTAATAATTCAAAAAGGTCACTACATCTTCCTCATGTCTTAAATTAAGTTTTTTTTCCTTAACATAAGTTTTCATCTCTTCTTTTCTTGAACCTGTAAAATCTAAAATCTGGTTCTTAGTTAACCTAACCTTTACTGCATGATTTTCCTTATCTGAATTAGTTTCATCCAATAAATAATAAGAACTATTCCACACATAAGTTGGTGGAGAATACTTTTCATAAGATGTACTAGGGCTGCGCGCTTGTTTCAATAAGGCTTCTGGTTTAAATAATAACTTTATATTACCTTCATTCAAATTGGTAAAATAGCTAGTTTTAATAGTTTCATCAGTATCAACATAAGTATATATGCTATACATCTTACCATCCATTTCAACCTTAATATATGCCCGCTTTAATAAAGAATAATAAGAATCCTTAGAAATATTATCTAAAATCTCTACTTCATTTCTATATGCGTTATACCGCATCTTCCCTACTTCTTCTACTTTATCATTTACAATTACTTCTCCATGTACAAACTCTTCATTTAAATAAGGAGTTCCTTTTGCTTTTGTAGGTTCAATTTCAGTGCTACTTGTCACAAAATTCACAATACCTTCTTCCGGTACTGGTGAGTAAGCGTTTTGCGCATTTATACCACTAAATGTTAAGACCGCAATTGTAAATACTGTAAACTTATTAATCATTATATTCATTAATTTTTTTTTTCAATGTAATCGTTTATTATTAATTGATGTGCCTATAAAGTGTTATTTAAAACTTAAAAATAGCATAGCAACTTGCTTTATTTAATAACACAATTGGAAGTAGATTTTATGGAGTTTCAACATTCAAAAATGAAGTAGCGTCACTATCTAAATCATAATGATAAGACCTCCAATAAAAACCTGTTCCTTCAAACTCCCAAACAACTTCTTTTTCATTGGTTACCTCTATTATACCAGAGGTACCAGATGTTATTAAAGTATTGCCATTATCTAAACGGACAGCACCAGAAACTCGTGGCGCATACAACCCATCTCTAGTATAGCTCCAAACCACATTCAATTCATTATTTGTATTCGGTTGTAAATTAAATTCCAATGGTAAATTTAATTCATAAACCACTGATTGTTGTGAATCACCATTACCATTGACATAAACCAATATATTACCATCACCAGGAACATCATTCTCTAATAGATTAGGAAAATGATTATTATAAAATAAACGTTCACCAAATGTATTATCGTATGCAGTAGGGTTACCAAATCTGTATAGTAAATCGCCACCTTTACCGTAATTACCTCCTATATTTAATTTTGCTTCTTCAATAGTTGTACTATGATCTATAACCCATACTTCACTAAAATTATTAATGGTCATATAAATTATATCATTCTCTTCGTCATAATCAAAACCGTTAGCATGCATTATGTCTCCATCTGGTGTTTCGGTTTCCCTTAAAACATCGATAAAATTAATATCGATTAATTCTGGATGTTCATTAATTACCCCAAAGCGTTGCATAGAATCATCTACATCCTGTATAATATGATCCCAAGATTCCCATTTCCAAACTATTTCATTTGTAGCAGGATTTATTTCAATAATAGTTTCGGTGTAAATCTTATCTTCTTCACCTGAATAACCAATAGTATTTAATTCTTCTGTACTTTTTAAATCCCATACAATAGCCAATACATTACCATTAGGCAGCATTTCAACATCATGGTGAATTAAATGTTCTTCATTAGCATAGGTAAATTCCCAATCTACAGAACTATCTGGATTGATTAATTGAATAATCCCCCCAAAACCTCCAAAACTAAAATCTGGTGTTTCTACTCCTAATGAAGCCAATAATCTGCCGTCAGATAGCAATTCAACATCATTACCTAATCCAAATTCCAATTGCCATTCGTGTATAATTTGAGCAGAATCTTTCTCCATTAAATACACCCGGTCATCAGTAGACTCATTAACTAACACATAACCTTCTTGAATTAAAGATTTATTATTCAATAGTATCGCCCCCGTCTCTCCTTTAATTGGATAAACTATTTCAGTTGGTAACTGAGACTCATGTTCTTCCTCCTCAATAATTTCTTCTTGCTCCATTTCATCAACAATACTATCATCATCTGATGAGCACGCTAAAAATAAAATCAATAAAAATAAACTTAAAATTTTGGTTAAAAACGATACTTTCATGGTATATAGTTATTAAGGTAATCATTAAGTCGTCAGAATAAGCTTAAACTTAATTCAAAAAAAAATCAGGCTAAATTGCTTCAGCCTGATTTTAAATAAATTAAACATAAATGTATTTAAACGATTATTGATTTATACAATACTGTAATAATCCAATACTACTAAATACATAGTAAAACGTTCAACTCTTATTTACAGTAATCAATTGTAAGCGTACCAGCATCTGCACTTTCATAACCTCCTGCAACATTGCCATTGGGAGATATAATTTCGAAACCGATCTCGCCATACTGATCTCCTGGAAAGAACCACTCAGCAGATTCAGTACCCTCTGGTATTGTAATCGTTACTGTTCCTTCTGATCCATTATTAGGTGTGCACTCGCCCTCTGTTAAGAAAGTACCCTCTTCTTCAGCATAAGGAGAGCAAAGACCAACTTCAAATACAGTACCGTCACCTAAAGTAATGGTTATACCAGCACCTCCATTAGCTGTATCTGTCTGCCAACCATCCCCAAAAGCGTCAGTCATATTTATAACCCAATCGCCAGGAGTAATTGGACATGCTCTATAAAACTCTAATTCTAAAGGTGAGTCCTTTAAGACAAGGTCGTTACTAGCCCCAGAAAGACCGACCAAGTTAAGTGCTAGATTTACTCTACCCAATTCTGGCAAAGCATCAAAATTACTAACTATAGTAAGTGTAGTTTGGAAAGCTCCTGCCGGAATCGTAAAACCACTTATTGTATATTGATCTTCTGTTGCTGTTGATGAAGGATCAATCTCTACAGAAATAGTTCTATCACTATCAGATTTGGTTGTAACAAATACATCTACAGTTGTTGATGCTCCTTCTGCAGGAGTTGGCACTAAAACAGAAGTTTCTGAAAAGTTGACGAATGTTTGACCATTTT
Organism: Maribacter sp.; assembly: GCF_039968975.1. Taxonomy (GTDB): domain Bacteria; phylum Bacteroidota; class Bacteroidia; order Flavobacteriales; family Flavobacteriaceae; genus Maribacter. Next base: position 5,333 of record NZ_JBDVOT010000083.1, read on the forward strand.
CGCTATCAAATACCACATTCTCTTCTTCACAAGAAACAAAAGCAAATAGTACCGCAATAATTAATATATATTTTTTCATAATTTTTCTAATTTTTAGTAACCAGGATTCTGAACTATATTTTGGTTAGAATTGATTTCAGCAATAGGAATAGGCATTTGAAATCTAAAGTCATCCGCAGCTAAAGTTGGAAAATCTGGAGGTGTTCCAGAACCATCAATAATATCTCCCATTGTAGAACGCATTACCGCTTCACCACGACGTTTTAAGTCAAAGAATCTATGTCCTTCAAAAGACAACTCAACTCTTCTTTCATATTGAATAGCATCTTCAAGTGCAGATCCAGTTTCACCTCCAGTGTAAGATACATATCTTAAGTCTCTAAGTTCATTAAGAGTAGGCAACGCATCTAGACCCAACTCAAATTGAGCTTCTGCTTTATTCAACAATACTTCTTCAGCACGCAAAACCTTTATATCTACACGTCCGTTAACCTCTCCTGTTTCACCTAAAAATTTGGCAATTGCATTATACTGGTTACCACTATTTTCACCAACATAAGAAATTACTCCTAATCTCAAATCATCTTCATCAATACTATTAAAGAAATCAAAATCAAAAGCATATTCTAAAACATCAGAAGCTGTAGTTTGACTATATAAAACACCTACATTATTACCTGTACTCTCTGATGAAGTATTAATTGCCAATTCTACCACTAAGCCTGCTTCATTCTCATCAGTATATAATCCTTCAAGATCGTCAGCCGTAGCTAATTCTACATCAACCTCGTTAGCAGCATCAATCACTTTTTGGTATTCACCATTATAAAGATAAACTCTTGAAAGAAGTCCGTAAACACCGTTGGCATCAAGCTTTCCCTCTCCATTATCATCTGCTATTAATTGAGCGGCTCTTTCTAAATCACCAATAATCTCAGCATAGTTACTAGCAACCGTTTCCCTTACAGGTTCAGCTAAAGGATCTGCAGTATCACCATCTTCTGCTTTAATATAAACAACTCCTAAAGAAGCATTAGCATCAGCAGATTGTGTAGGTATTTTTCCGTAAAATCTAACCAAATCGAAATGTGCCCAAGCTCTAATTGCTAAAGCTTGCCCTAAGATGTTATCTTTTTCAGCACCATCTGCTAAATTGTCTATTTGAGCAATCACCAAATTAGCAACATTAACTGCCTCATAAGCTTCACTCCAATAAAAATCTATTGGACCACCAGTACTTGCAACATATCTATAATCGAAGTAAGTACTGTTTGAAGTTCTACCTGTTCTTACAAGAACAACATTATCTGAAAGAATATCAGGAATACCTTGTAAACCAGAGTCTGGATCAGAATAGTAATTAAACAATTGTCTGTAAGCTCCATCTACACCGTTCTGGAATGCCGATACACTTGTAAAAAATGTTTCAGGATTTCCTTCTACAAACGGTTGTAGGTCATTCAACTCATCGTCACAGGACAAAAAGAACCCGAACGAAAATAAAAGAACTAATAATTTTATGTTATTTTTCATTTCTAACTTTTTTTTTGTTTTTAAAATCCTACTTCAACACCAAATGTAAAAGACCTTGTGTTTGGATAGCTAAATAGGTTAAATGATCCAGGTACGAAACCAGCATCTCCAGGCTCACCTGACTCTGCCGATCCTAAACCAACTTCTGGATCACCATTAAAATCAGTAATGGTAAATAAATTCTGTCCAGCTACAAAGAGCCTTAAAGAATTTAAGCCAATACCATCAATCATATCTCTAGGCATGTTATAATCTAAAGTAAGAGTACGTAGTCTTAAGTAATCACCTTTTTCCAAAAATCTTGTTGAAGTTTGATCTGCGTTACTTTGATATACTGGACTAGGTAAAACGTCAGTATCACCCGGCTGTTTCCAGTAGTTAAAAGCCTCAACTCTTTGACTACTTGCTATGTTTCCGATAGAAATCCCTGAAGATCTTTGAAAATTATAAATATAGTTTCCGCCTTTATAAACGAAATCACCTCTAAGACCAAAACCTTTGTAAGAGAACGCAGTATAGAAACCACCTTCGAAATCAGCTATTGGAGATTTTCCTTCTTGTAATTGTTGAAAACTATCACTAAACTCATTAGTTACATTTCCATCTAAATCATAATATAAAGGCTCACCATTTGCAGGATTAACACCAGCATATTCAACCGCATAGTAAGAATTAATTTCTTCACCTACACGTAAAATGTTATCACCGAATGTACCAGTAACAATATCTTCACCATCAACCAATTCAACAACTTCATTATCAATAAAGGTAATGTTACCACCTAACGTCCATTTGAAGTTTTGTGTTCTAATTACGTCACCACTTAAAGAAATCTCAATACCTGAGTTTTCAATTTCCCCAACGTTAGAGAAAATAGAGTTGTTCTCATCACCTACCGTATATGAAATAGGACGATCTAAAAGTAATTCATTAGAATTTTTCTTAAAGTAATCTACAACACCATTTAATCTATTGTTAAACAAACCAAATTCTACACCAACATCGAAAATAGCCTGAGACTCCCATTGAATCTGTGGGTTACCTACACCAACTGGCAATGCTGTTGTTTGACCGTTATATGTGTTTGCAAAATCTAATAAGTTCAAATATTGGAAATCACCAATATTTTGGTTACCAGAAGTACCATAAGAGGCTCTTAATTTCAACGTATTGAAAATAGAATTTTCCATAAAGCTTTCGTTAGCAATGTTCCATGCCGCACTACCACTATAGAAATAACCATACTTATTATCAGGACCAAATCTTGAAGAACCATCTCGTCTAACAGACCCAGAAAGTATATATTTACCATCATAATCATAATCAGCAAACAAACCTTGAGAAAATAAAATTCTTCTAGACTCTACAGAACCAACAGTAGTTGCTTCAGCAGCTACATCTAAATAAGGGATACTTGATGAAGGAAAACCTCTACCCGCAGCCAACAAATCTGTTGAAATATTTTCATTATACTCCAATAAGAAACTAGCCGAAAAATTGTGAACACCGTTAAAAGTATCTGAATATGTAAATACGTTATTAACGTTATATTCAAAATCAACTTCTAGCTCATCTGTCTGTGTACCTGGAAAAGCAGCAGAACCAACTATGGAATTTAAAACCCCACCAGCTAAAGAACGACTGGTTCTGTTATATCTGTTACTAATTAAACCAACACTAAAATTATTAGAAAATTTATCGCTGAAAGTCATTCCTGCCGTCAAATTCCCTATCAATAATAAATTCCTTGTATTTTCCGGTTCCGTAATCAATGCATTAGCAACTGAAAAACCTTGTCTTGTAGGATTATATACATTTTCACCTTGACTATCAGTTACTAAAGAACCATCATTATTGGTCAAAAATAAAGGTTCGTAAGGATTGTAAGTGTACATAGCACTAAAAGGATTCTGCACATTATTTCTATCTCTTGGTAAATCTGTAGTACTACGAGATACTGAAACATTCGCTCCAATATTCAACCAATCCTTAGCTTGATAATTGGTGTTTAAACGTGTAGAAATTCTTTCAAAACCATCAATATTCTGAATGATACCTGAATTTTTATCATACCCTAGAGATAAGAAATACGTTAATTTTTCATCTCCACCAGAAATAGACAGGTTATTAGATTGAATTACAGAATTTTTCAAAAGTGCTTCTTGCCAATCTGTATCTAAAGATATTAATCTTGCAAGTTCTTCAGGAGAAGAAGTTGCGCCAGGCGTACTAGTAGCAGCACCAACACCCAAAGCAGCATACTGACGCTCTAACTCTAGTTTTTGAGACGCATTCATTACATCAAAATTATCTGGAATTTTTTCTCCAAAACCATATGATGAAGAAAACTTAATTTGAGCATCACCAGACTTACCTCTTTTCGTAGTAATTAAAATTACACCGTTAGCCCCACGAGAACCGTACTTAGAAACGGTAGCCGCATCTTTTAATATTGAGAATGTCTCAATATCACTTGGGTTTAAGTTACTAATTGGGTTGAAATCTCTTTCCGTATCAATTGGAATTGGAACACCATCAATTACATATAAAGGAGTAGTCTGTGCATTAATAGAACCAACACCTCTAATTTGAACGAATGCAGTGTTACCCGGTCTACCATTAGACGCAGTAACCTGAACACCTGCCGCTTGACCTTGCAAAATGTTATCAATACTAGTAGAAGGTACAAATGCTTCAATTTTCTCAGCAGAAACTGTCGAAATTGCAGATGTTGAAAGTTCTTTTGACCTAGAACCATAACCTACAACAACAACCTCTTCCAATGCCTCAGCATCTTCTTCTAATTGTACATTAATGGTATTGGATGCACCAACACTCATCGTCACTGTTTTTTGACCTAAGTAAGAAAATCTTAAGCTCTCACCTGAATTTACATTAATGGCATAGTTACCATCAAAGTCTGTTTGAGACCCGTTAGTTGTTCCAACAACTACAACGGACACTCCCGGTAAAGGTAAACCGCTCTGATCGGTTACAACACCGGTCACTGTTTTTTCCTGTGCAAAGGAAAATGTCATGAAGAGCACCAATAAAGGTGTCAACATCCACGTCAACTTCTGTTTCATAAAATTTGTTTTTGAATTAGCTTGCGCCAAAAGTCCAAAAATTTGCTTAGTATTCCAAAAGCTATCTTAACCCAAAAAAGTCATATGTTAAAAAAACACTTATTATTATTTTTTTATTCTTAAATCGCTAATAATGATGAAAAAAAAACAATTATTTAACAATTAATCAATATTTAAAATTCAAAATTTTAAGTTAAAAAAAACATAATGCTTCTTAAATTTTACAAAAACCTTAACGAAACGGGAACTGACGAGGCAGGAAGAGGGTGCTTGGCGGGACCAGTAACCGCTGCCGCAATCATTCTGCCAGAATCTTTTGAAAATTCTATTTTAACAGATTCCAAGCTATTAACAGAAAATAAAAGAGCAGTTCTTGAACCGCTATTGAAAAGTGAAAGTGTGTGCTTTGGTATAGCACATATTCAACCTTCCCAAATTGATGAAATCAATATTTTGAACGCCTCAATTTTAGCCATGCACAAAGCAATGGATAAATTATCACAAAAACCTGAATACATTATCGTAGACGGTAATAGATTTAAAACGTATAAAAACGTACCACACTCTTGTATTATCAAAGGTGATTCAAAATACTTAAGCATTGCCGCAGCTTCAGTTTTGGCAAAAACAGCACGTGACGCATACATGCTTAAATTACACGAAGAATACCCAATGTACAACTGGAAAAAAAACAAAGGATATCCAACAAAAGAACATAGAGCAGCCATTGAGAAATATGGACCTACAAAATACCACAGAATGAGTTTTAAGCTTTTACCAGACAATTAAAATTTATTTTACAAATAGTATAACTTTGCACAAATTTTTCGAATGAGGCTTACTATATTATATGTTACAATTATTCTTTTAAGCATATCCTGTACATCTAAAAAACAAACTGAGAATTCCATTTTGGATTTAACTCCCAGTAATGCCGCAGTAGTTCTGAAAATAAATGATTTTGAAACGCTGAATAACGAATTTTCCACTAATGATATTTTAAGTTCGCTTGAATCACAAAAGCCATTTAAAGAAATAAAAAGCATCTTATCTCCAATTCACCATTTCTCAAATAAGAAGAAAGGACTATTAGCTTTGTCTGCTGATAGCACACAAATTGATTTTACCTATATTTCAACAGATAGCCTGAATATTCCAAATCAAGATAGCATAGCCAACAAAAGTGTTGAAACCCTAAGCTTCAAGAAATACAGCATTACCAAATACGAAATTGAAAAAGATACTTTTTACAGCACATATATAGAAAAACATTGGGTATTATGTTCTTCAAAACTTTTGTTAGAAAATATTATCAATTCTCTTGACAACCCTATTAGAAATGAACCATTAGAACAATTTTATGCTGTATCCAATAACGATAAAATTGCAAATATTTGGATAGATGTTGAGAAAGGTGAATTGCTGTTTCATAAATTACTAGCTAATGATCAAGACATTTCAAATTTCACAAGTTGGATATCCCTTGACCTTACTTTAAACGATACCGAAATTATTCTCAATGGTGTAGCAGAATCTAACGCAGATAAAAATCAGTTTCTCAATCTATTTAACGGTACCAAACCGATTCAAAACAATACATGGAATTTCACACCTAGTAATGCCAACACATTCACCTCATTTGGATTAGATGATTTTAAAAAATACACTCAAAACAAAACCCTTAACAATCATCCAACAACAAATTTAGACTCATTACTTAATACTGTAGAAGAAATAGGGATAACTGAATACAACAATGAATCAGTTTTGTTTTTAAGAACTTACGGTACTGCCACTTTATTAGATTATATCAATGAAGAAAAGATAACCACAGAGGAATATAGCAGTAATCAAATCTGGGGTTTAAAACCCAACATTGAAATTTTTGATCCATTGACCCCTCTAATCGGAAAACATTCATTTGAATACGCCAGTATCGTTGAGAATACTTTTCTCTTTTCTAAATCTCAGAGTACGTTAGAATCTGTAATTGCTAAAATAAAAACAGGAGACACTTTTGATAAGACCACTTTATTTAAAAATGCGGATAATAAACTGACATCATCCGCTAGTGTATTATCTATTTCTAATTTGAAAGGTTTTGTATCCCTCTTGAACAAATCGGTCTCTAAGACCTTAGGAAGCTCTTTTGACGACAGCAAATTGAACGACTATATTTTTGGCTCACAAATAATTGCGGATGCCAACTTTTTTCACATTAATTTCTTAATCAAAAAAAATACGAAAGAGGAAGAACAGAATTCAGTTTCTTCTGCATTTGAAGTTCAATTTGATACCGACTTGGCAACATTACCCCAATTTGTAGCCAACCATAACTCTGGCAGAAAAGAAATCATTGTTCAAGACCAAGAAAATAAGCTCTACTTAATTTCAAGCAGCGGTAAGATTCTCTGGAAAAAGCAACTTAACGGAACTGTACAGGGAAAAATTCAACAAATAGACCTTTTCAAAAACGGAAAATTACAGTTTGCATTCACTACGAACAACGAGTTTTTAATCTTAGATAGAAATGGTAAAGAAGTAGAACCTTTTACTAAAAAATATTCGGGAGGCAATTTAAATCCTTTAGCTGTTTTTGACTACGAGGGACGCAAAAACTATAGATTAGTGGTCACCCAAGGCAAAAAGGTTTTCATGTACAATAGCAAAGGGGAAATTGTTAAAGGCTTTACATACGATACCGCTGAAGCAAATATTCTTGATGCACCGCAGCACTTTAGAATTGGAAAAAGAGATTACCTCGTTTTTAAACTTGATAATGGTCAATTAAAAATTACGAATAGAGTTGGAAAAACACGTGTTCACATAAAAGATAAATTCTCCTTTTCTGACAATGAAATAAGGCTTTATCAAAATAAGTTCACTTTCACTTCTGTGGATGGATTTTTATATCAAGTTGATTCTCAAGGAAAAATATCTTCTAGCAATTTACATCTCGCCAAAGACCATGGCATGGACGCCACCTCGAAAACTTTAGCTATTATGAACGATAATACTTTACAGGTTCGTAATAAGAAAGTAGAGCTAGAGTTAGGAGTATATTCTAAGCCTACTATTTTCTACTTAAATGATAAAATTTATGTCTCTGTAACCGATATTCAGAATCAGAAAATATATCTATTTGACAGTCAAGCTGAGTCGATACCAAATTTTCCAATATTTGGCAGTTCTATAATTGATATGGCAGATATTAACTTAAACAAGAAAGTCGAATTCGTGTATAAAGACCAAGATAATAGCATTAGGATTTCCAAAATACGATAACACGTTAGATTGCTTAATTCATAAATCTTTATTTACTGATTACACATATAATCTGAAAAAATAATTTGATTTCCTTATTTTTAAATAGTTATTAATCAGAATCTTAACTAAACTAAAAATGAAAATCAAATCAATCATCGCATTATTGTTTTTAATCGGAACAATTTCCCTTTATGCCCAAGACAATTGTAGTAAATTTTATCCAATGAATGAAGGCGTTTCAATGGAGTACACCAATTACAATAAAAAAGGAAAAGTAGAAGGCGTCAGTAATTATGAAGTTATTGAAGCAAACCATACTAGCGGAAATACTACCGCAACCATGGCTATCAAATTAAAAGACAGTAAAGGCAAAAATATCTACAGCACAAGCTATAATTTAACCTGTAACAGTAATACCGTAACATTAGACTACGAATCTTTGATGCCTTCCGAAATGATGGAACAGTACGGTGATATGGACATTGAAATATCTGGCAATGATATTGAAATACCCAATAATCTTAGTATTGGGCAGAACCTTAAAGATGCCAACGTTGCCATGAAAGTAAGTATGAGCGGCATTAATATGAATATGAACGTTGACATGACTAACAGAAAGGTAGAGAAAAAAGAGAGTGTAACTACTAATGCAGGCACTTATGACTGTTATGTTTTATATAGTGAGAACCGCTCTAAAATGATGATGGTAAACCAAGTCTATCCATCAAGAGTTTGGCTAGCCGAGGGTGTTGGTATGGTAAAACAAGAAACATACAAGAAAAACGGAGATGTCATGAGCAGCACCTTGCTTACGGCCTACAGCAATTAATAACTTTACCATAAACCTATTTAAAACCGAGACTTACACCTCGGTTTTTTTATGCGCTGATGTTAACCTTTATGCCAAAGCTTCATTAAAAGGAAATAATCCTAAAACATTAATAATGAAGACTACATCAAATTTTATTAAATGCGCAATTTTAATATTCACCATTTCACTTATCTCTTGCTCAAAAGATGGGGACATTGGCCCTATTGGCCCACAAGGTGAACAGGGTATACAGGGGGAACAAGGAGAGCAAGGACCCGCCGGTGAAGATGGAGAAGCACTTGGTGTTCCTGGTCCACAAGGTGAACAAGGAGAAACTGGCGCAACCGGACCTGCTGGAGAAGACGGAACAAATGGAATTGACGGAGAAGATGGTAATGCCAATGTTGTAGCATCAAATTGGTTAGTTGCAGACATTCCTGATAACTATTCTTACTCTGCTGCAACTGTTACTATAAGTGATTCTAGAATTACACAAGATGTACTAAATAATTATACCGTTCTAGGTTATTTCTCATTTTCTGATACTTTTTCCGAGGTCTATGCTATACCTTTTACTGAGCCTTTACTCAGGTCTTTTACCATGGAACAAAGAATGTCTATTGGCGAATACAAAATTACTGAAATGGGTAACCCAGATACAGTAGGAACTATTGACCCTATCGATGGTTTTGTCCGCTATATATTAATAGCCCCTGCTTATCTTTCACTTAAATCAGGAGAAAATGACAGATATACTATAAGCGGAATGAAAAAGAAAGGCGTAAATATTTCTAATTACCATGAAGTTATGAAATACTTAGGGCTGAAGTAACATACTCTTATATTAATAATAATAAACCGAGGCTCAAACCTCGGTTTTTTTTATGCGCTTATGTTAACCTTTATTTCAAAGCTTCATTAAAAGTAAATAATCCTAAAACATTAATAATGAAGACTACATCAAATTTTATTAAATGCGCAATTTTAATATTCACCATTTCACTTATCTCTTGCTCAAAAGATGGTAACATTGGCCCTATTGGTCCACAAGGTGAACAGGGAATACAGGGCGAACAAGGAGAGCAAGGACCTGCTGGTGAAGATGGAGAAGCTCTAGGCGTACCCGGTCCGCAAGGCGAACAAGGAGAAACTGGCGCAACCGGACCTGCCGGCAAAGACGGAACTGACGGCACAAATGGCACAAACGGAACTGATGGAACCAACGGTGAAGACGGGGAGGATGGTAATGCTAATGTAGCCACTTACACCTACGATCTTTCTTCAGAATCTGGAGCGACTATACCAGTTACCGCAAATGCTTTATCACAAGAGGTAATAGACAACGATTTAATTCTTGGATATCTTTCAAAAGATAGCAGCGCCTACACACCTATTCCTGCACCCATTTATGCTTTTGCACTTGGTGACAATAGCGATATTGCCGTGGAAATAAGTTTGAACAGATATTGGATGTTCTTTTATGAAGTGGGCACAGAGAACTTAAAATCTGTAACCGCAGGTCAATTGGACGAGTTAAAATTAATTGTTGTAAAATCTAACAGTACAACTTCTGGTAAATCAAATAAAGAGAATACGTTAGCGAACTTACAGTCTGCCGGTATAGATACTAATGACTATTATTCTGTCATGGATTATTATGGATTAGAATACTAATCTGATTTAAAGCATTAAAAAAGCCGAGGCTTAGGCCTCGGCTTTTTTCTTTATTTCCGCTTCAAAAAGCACTTGAAAATGGCTAAGTAGCTTCTGCTTAACCTCATCTATATCAACCTCTTTCTTACCCAGTTCTGCATTTAAAGAAGTTACCGCTTTTCCTTTTATCCCGCATGGGATCATCATATCAAAATATCCTAAATCAGCATTTACGTTTAATGCAAAACCATGCATGGTCACCCAGCGCGATGCTCTTACGCCCATTGCACATATTTTTCTTGCAAACGGAGTACCAACATCTAACCACACTCCGGTTTCACCTGGTGAACGTTCAGATTTTATTCCGTATTCAGCTAAAGTTAAAATAACCATTTCCTCAAGAAAACGAAGGTATTTATGTATATCTGTAAAGAAATTATCTAAGTCAAGAATAGGATAGCTTACTATTTGTCCAGGACCATGATAGGTGATATCCCCTCCTCTATTTATCTTATAAAAAGTAGCTCCTTTATCTGCCAAAACTTTTTCATCTACCAGCAGATTTGAAATATCCCCACTTTTACCAAGGGTATACACATGTGGGTGTTCCACAAAAAGAAAATGATTTGGAGTTTCTAAATTTAACTCCTCTCTTCTATTTCTAATTTTAAGATCAAGCGTTTCTTGAAATAGCTGTTCTTGATAGTCCCAAGTTTCTTTATAATCTTTAAGACCTAAATCTTGTACGTGCACCTTCTTGTTCATCTTACAAAGATATGAAAACCAAAAACCTATTTTTCTAACTCTACCTCTATTACCATAGATTCTGGATCTTTCATCATCTCTAAGAAGTTTACTTCATGAATCATGGTTTTTCCGTCCATAGAAAATGTAGCCTCTTCTATATTGGTAGACTTTACCCTTCTTGGAAAATGATACTTAAAAGTATAAGTAGAACCTGATAAAAACATCTCTGCACTTGCCAAACTATCTATACTTTGCTCAAACAACTCTTGATTTAAGATAACGGTCTCACGCTTAAATGTATTCTTTTTAAAAGTATAATTTACTGTCGTAGTTTCTTCTGTAGTTCCACCCGGCATTGTTTTACCACCTGCAACAGACCCAACTGAACTTGCATTTTGAAAAGCGTTGAAAGCATCATTCACCTCTGACACTTTTTTGAAGTCAGTAAACATATTAAAATTCATGACTCCGCCGTCTGGATCAACCACCATACGAAGACTAAAAGGCTCTAATCTTTTTAGTTTATCTTGCTCTTCTGGAGACAACTGGGCTATACTATCCTTTTTTTCTCGTAACAAATCCTTAAAAACCAAAGTAGAATCTATAGCTTTATCTAGTTCTGTTGAATCTGTTTCCGGTATCATTTGCATCATTTCATTACCGTCAAAAAGTATGCTCATTTTACCTGACCCATCTTCATTAAAATAGATTTCTTCTGTAAAATTACAGGCAGCAACTAATACTGTTATAAAAACAACAGTTAGAATTTTAAAAAGTCTCATGTATTTTGGTTCTAGTTAGGATTGTTCAATATGACTAATGCAGCAATTACCCCTGGCACCCAGCCGCAAAAAGTCAAAAGTAGAACAATTACAAAAGAACCGCAACCTTTACCTAGAACTGCTAAAGGCGGAAAAAAAATGGCTAGTAATACTCTAATTAAACTCATTTGATTATTATTTTGATTGATTGATGTACCTTATATGTAGCCTACCAGACATTTTTGTTACAGAATTTATAAATTATTTTAATAGATCCTTTTTAAAAAATTGAATCATGAGTTTAACTTCTTCCGGGCTAGCATATGAAAAATTTGTTGAAAGACTCTATCCTTTAGTGTCTACAAGATTGAAAGATTAAGACATATCGATTATATTTGCCAGCTAAATAAATGACGGCATGCAATTATCGGAGCAAGAGCTTATCAGAAGAGAAAAATTAGACAAATTAAGAGCACTAGGTATCAACCCTTATCCTGCTGCCTTATACCCTGTAAATTCCACATCAGAAAGTATAAAATCTGACTATGAAGAAGGCAAACAGGTAATTGTTGCCGGTAGACTTATGTCTCGTCGTATTCAAGGTAAGGCTTCATTTGCAGAGCTTCAAGATAGCACCGGTAGAATTCAGGTATATTTCAATAGAGACGAAATTTGTACCGGTGATGATAAAACCTTGTACAATGATGTTTACAAGAAATTATTGGACATTGGTGATATCATTGGTATAGAAGGTGAACTTTTTACCACTCAAGTTGGTGAAAAAACCATTATGGTGAAGAAATTTACCATGCTAAGCAAATCTCTAAGACCTTTGCCCCTGCCTAAAAAAGATGCCGAAGGCAATGTATATGACGAATTCAATGACCCTGAACTACGTTACCGTCAACGCTATGTAGATTTGGTAGTAAACCCAAAGGTGAAAGAGAACTTTATTAAAAGAACTAAAATCACCAATAGTATTCGTGAATTTTATAATGCAGCCGGATATTTAGAAGTAGAGACCCCTATTCTACAACCTATTCCTGGTGGTGCAACCGCACGCCCGTTTTTAACACACCATAATGCATTAAACATTCCTTTATACTTAAGAATCGCCAATGAGCTTTACCTTAAAAGGTTAATTGTAGGTGGTTTTGACGGCGTCTATGAATTTTCTAAGGATTTTAGAAATGAAGGAATGGATCGTACCCATAACCCAGAGTTTACCGTAATGGAATTGTATGTAGCATACAAAGATTACAACTGGATGATGGATACCACCGAGAAATTATTAGAAAAAATTGCGATGGATTCTAACGGTACTACAAAAGTTACCGTTGGCGAAAATGAAATTGAATTTAAAGCCCCGTATGCACGTGTGCCAATTCTTGAAGCGATTAAAATACATACCGGTTACGATGTTGCAGGTATGCCAGAAGACGAACTTCGTGAAACTGCAAAGAAATTAGGTCTTGAAGTTGACGAAACCATGGGCGTAGGTAAATTGATCGATGAAATATTCGGTGAAAAATGCGAGCATTTTTACGTACAACCAACATTCATTACTGATTACCCAAAAGAAATGAGCCCTTTGACCAAAGAGCATAGAGACAACCCTGCTTTAACAGAGCGTTTTGAGCTTATGGTCAATGGTAAAGAACTTGCAAATGCTTACTCTGAGCTTAATGATCCTATTGACCAAAGAGAACGTTTTGAAGATCAGTTGAAACTTTCTGAAAAAGGTGATGACGAAGCAATGTTCATTGACCAAGATTTCTTAAGAGCTTTAGAATATGGTATGCCCCCAACTTCTGGTATTGGTATTGGTATTGACCGTTTGGTAATGTTGATGACCAACAATGCATCTATACAAGAAGTATTATTTTTCCCTCAAATGAGACCAGAGAAAAAAGCACTTCAATTGTCTGATAATGAAAAGGTAATTTTCGATATTCTAAAGGGCGAAAAGAAAATGGAACTTGATGCCCTTAAAGCGAAAGCAGACTTAAGCAATAAAGCTTGGGATAAAGGTATAAAGGGTATTACAAAACAGCAATTAGCTAAAATCTACAAAGAAGATAATGTTCTTTTTGTTGAAATTTTATAATAGCGCATACACGAGAAGTTAAAAAATAGTAGCTTAGAAGCTGGCAAAACCAACCAGCATGAATTTGAGTAGCAAAATAGGTCTGTTTACAGGTCCTATCATATTTTTCATTGTTTTTTCTTTACCCCATGTATTAATTTCCGAAAATGCAGATGCCGTAATAGCTGTTGCACTTTGGATGGTTATTTGGTGGGTTACAGAAGCGGTTTCCATTTCTGTAACCGCACTACTACCACTACTTCTTTTTCCTATTTTGAAAGTTATGCCTATTGGCGATGTTGGCGCTAATTATGGTAGCCCCATAGTTTTTCTATTCTTTGGTGGTTTTGTAATGGCATTGGCTTTAGAGAAAGTCAACCTTCATAAACGCATTGCCTTGAACATTATTAGACTTACGGGTACTACGGCAAATAAAGTAGTATTGGGTTTTATGATTGCTACAGCAGTTTTAAGTATGTGGATCAGCAATACGGCAAGTACAGTAGTAATGCTGCCAATTGCCATGTCTGTTATCAATTTGCTTATTGTAGATGAAGACGGATTTACAAAACGAGACCGTAATTTTGCCTTAAGTGTTATGCTGGGCATTGCCTTTGCCGCAAATGCCGGTGGTATTGCAACTGTAATTGGTACACCACCAAATTCTGTATTGATAGGATTATTGGAAAATGAATATAATATTGAAATATCATTTCTAAAATGGATGATAATCGGGCTTCCGTTTTCCCTTATCATGATTTCTATTTGTTACTTTGTTCTGGTAAAAGTATTTTTCCCAACTCAGGGTTTAAAATTTAAAGCATCAAAAACTATTATTCATGAAGAGCTAGATAAATTAGGTCCTACTTCCGGGAAAGAAAAAATGGTGCCATCATATTTGGGGTTACCATTTTCCTTTGGGTCTTTAGAACATTGATCAATTCTATATTCCCAAGCTTAGGTTTATCTGACACGCTTATAAGCATGTTTGCAGCCATAACGTTATTCACACTTCCATACAATCTCAAAAAAAGTGATTTCATTTTAGAATGGAAAGACACCCAAAAGCTAGCTTGGGGAATTTTAATTCTATTTGGTGGCGGACTCTCATTAGCAAAAGGTATGTCCGTTTCTGGTATTGTCGATTTAGTCGCTGCAATTATTGGACAAAGTGATTTAAGTATTTTACTTACAGCATCATTATTAATTTTACTAATGTTGTTTATGACTGAACTGATGAGCAACGTTGCCCTTGTCGCGGTTCTTTCTCCCGTTGTGGCAGGTATAGCCATTGGTCTAGGTTTACCCATTACTTATTTGTTGATACCAATAACTATTGCTAGCAGCTGTGCTTTTATGCTACCTATGGCCACACCGCCAAATGCAATAGTCTTTGCCAGTGGTTACATTAAAGTCCACGAAATGGCTCGTGCAGGTGTCATTTTAAACCTAATTGCCGTGCTGCTGCTAATTGGACTATTTCAATTTGTGTTACCGTTATTATTTTAACTTTCTTCTAAAAAATAAAGCCCTTGCAATTGCAAAGGCTTTATTATCGACTAATTCAGAAATGAAAAAATGTGTATTCCTACTTAATAGACGCCATTCTTTCCACATTGTTACAAATAGGCTTAAGAATATATTAACTATATGTTCCATATATTATTTCAATCTTTGAAATATTACCTAATTAACTCACAAATGAAAAGAAAATTACTTTTAAAATTATTGCTATTAGTGTGTGTGTTTGGCTATCAAAATGCCGATGCACAAATCTTTAAAAAGAAGAAAAAAAATACTGAACAAGAAGCCAGTAAATCTCCAAAAGACAAAATTCAACCTTACAATAAGGTTATCACTAAAGATGCTGTTAGTGATGCCGGACTTTTCACTACCCACGTAGTAAATCAAAAACACTTTTTTGAAATTCCAGATTCGCTTTTCAATAAAGAAATGCTAATGGTAAGCCGTATTTCTAAAACTGCATCGGGCATTGGTTTTGGTGGCGGAAAAATAAATACTCAAGTTTTACGATGGGAAAAGAAAGATAAGAAGGTATTACTTAGAGTTGTATCACATGATGTTGTTGCAGCAGATTCTTTACCCGTACATGAAGCAGTTGTAAACTCAAACTTTGAACCGGTATTATATTCCTTCGATATTAAAGCCGTTCAAAAAGATTCACTTAACCCTACTACCGTAATCGAAATAAACGACATTTTCACTAAAGATACCAAAGCTTTTGGTATGCCAGAAAGGTTTAGAAAAAGATACAAAGTATCTCGTTTAGACGAAGGTAGAGGCTATATTGAGTCTATTAAAAGCTACCCATTGAACGTTGAAGTACGTCATGTAAAAACCTATTTAGCAAGTGCTGCACCTAGCAACCAAACTCTTGGTTCTATTTCTGTTGAGATAAATAACTCAATGGTTTTATTACCTGAAGAACAAATGAAACGCAGATATTTTGACGAGCGTGTAGGCTGGTTCTCTAGAGATCAGGTAGATTATGGTTTAGAAGCCCAAGAGAGCAAGACGGTTAAATTTCTTGACAGATGGCGTTTAGAAGTAAAAGATGAAGATCTTGAAAAATATAAAAACGGTGAACTAGTAGAACCTAAAAAACAAATTGTCTATTATATTGATAGAGCCACCCCTAAAAAATGGGTGCCGTTCATTAAACAAGGTATAGAAGATTGGCAAGTTGCTTTTGAAGCTGCAGGTTTTAAAAACGCAATTATTGCCAAAGAGCCACCAACAGCAGAAGAAGACCCAGAATGGTCACCAGAAGACATTCGTTATTCCGTGGTACGTTACTTAGCATCACCAATACCAAATGCAAACGGACCTCATGTTAGTGACCCCCGTAGTGGTGAAATATTAGAATCTGATATTAATTGGTACCATAATGTTATGACGTTATTGAGAAACTGGTACTTTGTACAAACAGCAGCCATTAATCCTGCTGCTAGAGGCGTTTCTTTTGATGATGATATAATGGGGCGCTTAATTCGTTTTGTATCGTCTCATGAAGTTGGGCACACCTTAGGTTTACCTCATAACATGGGTAGTAGTGTTGCATATCCTGTAGATTCGCTGCGTTCTAAAACGTTTACCAAAAAATTTGGCACTGCACCATCTATTATGGATTATGCGCGTTTTAATTACATAGCTCAACCTGGTGATGAAGGAGTCGCATTAATGCCAGATATCGGTATTTATGATAAATATGCTATTAAATGGGGGTACAAGCCTATTCTAAACACTACTGCAGAGGAAGAAAAATCTACATTGGATAAATGGATCTTAGCCCATGCAGGTGATCCGCTATATCGTTTTGGTCACCAACAGGTAGGTGATATCGTTGATCCAAGCTCACAAACCGAAGATTTAGGTGATGATGCCATGAAAGCTAGTGCATATGGTATTGCCAATCTTAAAAGGATTGTTCCAAAATTAATTGAATGGACAGCAGAAGATGGTAAAACATATGAAGACCTTGACAAACTATACGGGCAAATATTCTCTCAATTCAATAGATACATGGGGCATGTTTCCAATAACATTGGCGGAGTCTATGAAAACCATAAGACGTATGACCAAGAAGGTGCTGTATATACAGCTGTACCAAAAGAGAAACAACAAAGAGCAATGACTTTTCTTCAAGAGCAACTATTCAGTACCCCAATGTGGATGCTTGACCAAGATATTTTAGAACGAACTGAATACTCTGGCTTTTTAGAACAAATGCGTTCTATGCAAGTACGTACATTAAACAATGTACTAAGCTTAGGTAAAATGGCACGATTAATAGAAAATGAAACCATAGACAAGTCAGAAGCTTATTCTCTTGCCCAAATGATGAGTGAATTGAGAAAAGGTATTTGGTCTGAAGTTAAAAATGGAAAGTCTGTTGATACTTACAGAAGAAACTTACAAAAAGCCCATATTGATCGTTTAGAATATTTGCTGACAGCAGAAAATCAAGCCAAAGGTTCTAATTTTGGTGGCTACAGAAAATCAACCGTTGTCAACACTAGCCAATCTGACATTAGAACGATTGCAAGAGCAGAACTGAACATTCTAAAGCGAGATATTAGAAATGCACGTAATAGAACCTCTGATACGATGACAAAATATCATTACGACGATGTTTCTGAGCGTATTAACGTCATTTTAGATCCTAAATAAAAGGTCGATGAAATACCAATTCTGAACCCATATCGATGAACAACCAATATCATCGATGAATGAATTGTATTGACCACATTTTAAATATTCTAGACATCAAAAAAAGCCCATTACACAACAATGGGCTTTTTCATACGTTATTCTTTTTTAGATTAGCAATGAATTTAAAACCCCCAAATCATGACCAATAAAGTTAAAAGTCTTATTTACCTAGCTTGTTTCATTTGTGCATCTGTTGTTTATCATCAAAATACAAATGATACTGTACAAGAAGAAATTGTAACTAATACGTACGATCAAGAAGCTGACATCGTTATCAACCCTTACAAAACAATGGAGGGAAGAGCATCAGTGAATTAAAACATTAAGAACATTTACCTACTTAAAAGCGCGGCTACCTACAGCCGCGCTTTTTTTGTATAATACACTTTATCAAGCCGTTAAACTTTTATTAAAATAAGATGCTGCATTAAACTAAACAGAAAAATTCATGTCAAAGAAACAAATACATAAAACAATAAACATGAAAAAATTAATAATGGCCATTTTAATTATGGCAGGAATATCAGCAACGGCGCAAAATCATAACATGAAAGGCGAAAGAGGTAATATGAAGGATTTAAGTCCTGAACAAATTGCCACTCTGCAAACTAAGAAAATGACTTTGGCATTAGATTTAAACGAATCGCAACAAGCCAAAATAAAAACCATACTTGCAGAAGACGCTACTGCAAGAAAAGAAAAAATGGCAGAGCGAAAAGCCAATAAGGAAGATGGTAAAAAGGTTTTGACCGCAGATGAAAAATATGCGATGCAAAATGAGCGATTAGACCATCAAATTACACGTAAAGCAGAAATTAAGTCTATTCTTAATACAGATCAATATGAGAAGTGGGTAAAGATGGATAGCAGAAAAAAGATGCGTGGTAAAGGAAAAAATCGTGGCGACAAAAAAGAAAAACGTTCTTCCAGAAAGTAATTATTACGTTACAATGAACAAAAAAAAAGACTTGCTTTTAGCAGGTCTTTTTTGCATTTAATCGAGTTCTTCTTTTTACACCAACCCTAATAAAACACAGTATTAAGCCCACAAATCATTCATTCATGGATGAATTTGAATACTTAACCAATAAATTTTATGATAGTTCTTTAATTAAGGTACTTAGTTAGTTCAAATTAGAGAGCAACTTAATTTTAACCAATGGTCTCTCTTTTGAATTTCAAGATACTAAGCCATGACAGTAAAAAAATTAGGTTATCTATCGCTACTAATAGCCTTAAGTCTTATGACCGGTTGTCAGCAAGAACTTTATAAGTCTAACAACAAATTTAATATTCCAGAAAAAAGTACAGAAGAACCTCTTGTTCAGTTTTTAATAGAGCCTACCAATTATAGCGCTATTATTGAAACCGAGAATTTAGCAAAGGCTTTTGATTATTCTAAAATAGCGCATAAAACTTTATGGGTAAATCAATTTAACGAGAAGCTCAATATCTCACCTACAACAAGGGTTGTAACGGTACATGAAACTGCAGGTCTAAGCACCATAGCAGTAGACAGCCTTTTAAAATTTGTTTCTAAAGGAGGTACCCTATTAGTTACCAAGGCTACTAAAGATGAACGTATGTCCTATTTTTTTGGAATGACACCCGATGCCGATTGGAGCACAAATAAAGAGGCATCTGGCCTGTTCTTCAACAAAGCTCTTTTTCCAGGTATGCAAGGTCGTGGTTTTGACAATGAAACGGTTCATTTGGGCTTTAACGGCTCAAATTTTTCAAGTAGCGTAAATGTTTTAGTAGCTGCCCATAACAACGAAGATTATCCTGTTTTAATAGAAAATAGAATAGGTAATGGAAAAGTGATTCTATACAACTCATCTCAAATTCTTAAAAAAGAAATGAGAGGTCTTCTATTTTCCGCTAGTTTATTAGGTCTAGAAGGCATTCCTTATCCTATCGCAAATATTGGAACATTATTTCTTGATGATTTTCCAACTTCAATGTATGATGAGAACGGAAAAGCAATCAATATACAAAACGGCATTAGTAAATCTGAGATGTTAAAGGCAGACTGGTGGCCAAAAATGAAAGCTTTTGGCCAAGAGGAGGATATTAAGTACTCTGCTTACGTAACTTTTAATGCCAATGAAAAAAATACAGGCGATGCAAACTTTAAAAGCTGGGACCAAACAGGTTTATTAGATGGCACAAATGAAAATGGCACCAATAAGTGGATTACCAACGAATTTACCAATAGAGGTCATGAACTTGGTTTTCGCGGTTATAACGACCTTCCTCTTTCTAAAAAATTATGGAAAGACACCGATCTTATTTTAGATAATGCCAAAGCATCTAGAGAAAAATGGGAAGACAATGTTTCAAAAACATTACC
>NZ_JBDVOT010000084.1:0-6114 GCF_039968975.1 Maribacter sp.
AAACCTCCCCACTGAAATTCAACATTATATACTGGTCCGTTTACAAAATTAATAGTATAAACAGCTACATCACCATTATTAAAGTTCGTGTTTTGTGGTTGTACGTTTATATAATCACCTGTAATTGAACCGTTATTTTGATTACTTACTCCAGAAGCCCAAGTAGTGGTCCCTTGTAATTCAAAATTGAAATCAGCATTTACATCTTCAAAACCGTAAATATCATTAATTGTCCCAGAGCTGTTTGTAGTGGAAAATGTTTGCCCTAAATCTATAAAATCAGTAGAACAATTTAATTCATCGATATCTAAAATTCCGTCATTATCATCATCAACATCTGCATTGTCAGAAATACCATCACCATCAAAATCTGGTAGCACTGCTATATTTACTGTCGCTACTTCACAAACATCAGGATTGGAAGCTGTATTACATACTTGATAAACAACCGTAACTGTTGAATTAGATTCGCTAACCAATGGTGTATATGTTAATACACCAGTTGCTGCATCAAATACAACAGTACCATTAGCGGTACCGCCTGTTCGAGTAATTGCTGTAGTCCCTGAATTGGTTAAATCATTATTAGGTAAGAAATCATCATTATCTAAAATATCAATAGCTGTAGCTACAGCTGCAGTTGCCCATGCATTGTCATTTTGAGTAGTTGGAGCGTATGGATTGGGGTCTGTAGCATCTGGATGCCCATCATTATCGCTATCTAAATCTAAATGATTTGGTAAACCATCATTATCAACATCATATACATCAGGTACGCCATTGCCGTCATCATCAGTATAAAAAGTTGTGGTTCCGTCTCCTATATTACCTACATCTTGACTTACATCCTTAAAATTTAAAATACCATCACCATCTTCATCTCCAAAAGGATCAAGACCTGAATATTCATCCAAATCTAAAATTCCATCGTCATCGTCATCTGTATCGCTATTATCTGCTGCACCATCGCCATCGCTATCACGAGGATCTCTCCAATCTCTTTCTCCTCCGGCAGGATCATCATCCTGAAAAGAATTGGGGGTTTGATTATTATTAGTTGATGCATCAGAATCTTCCGTTCCTCCTGCATTTAAATCAAAATTATCATCAATACCATCTTCATCGGTATCATTACCAGAGGCTGTAATTTCTGCAACATCATCTCCATTCGTATCATAAGCTTCTACCGTATCCGAAATACCATCATTATCACTATCTGGATCTAGAAAATCTGGTACATTATCCGCTAATGGAAAGGAAGAATCAGTATTAACTGGAATAATGCCTACATTTCCTGCTCCTTCATAATTATCATCTAAACCATCATTATCTGAATCATTACCTGATGGTGCAATGTATGAACCAGTAGCTTGACCTTCAATATTATCTGGTATACCATCATCATCAGAATCTAAATCTAAATGATTTGGTAAACTATCTCCATCTTGACTGGCTTCGTAAACATCAGGTACACCATCAGAATTTGCATCTGTGTAATCAGTTGTGCTCCCGTCGGCGTTTGCATTGTAGGTAGCAACACCATCTCCTGAATTATCTATAACATCTTGAAAGTTTGGTAGTCCGTCACCATCTGCATCTCCATTTGGGTCATTCCCATTTGATTCAACAATATCTAAAATACCATCGTTGTCATCATCTATATCTACATTATCAAAAATTCCATCACCATCTGTATCACCAACACATACCGAATAAAAAACTGTATCAATTTGGTACTCACTTTCGTTTAAATCAAATTCTTTTACAAAACCTGGATTTGCATAAATGTCAAATTCGATAAATGTTATATCATTGAATTCAAACATTAGATTACTCTCTGGCCCATTGGCCTCGGACTCTGTACCTGCAGAAAGAAGATCTGGAGGAGTTGTATCAATATTAATATTTGTAGGTATATCAGTTGCAGTAAAGCGTACGTTATTACCACAATTAGTTCCAACGGCCTCATTTTCTACAGGTACCGCAGGATCAGCCGCTGCAGCTGTCCCGTCAATATCATTAATAACAACTCTAAAATCATTAATAGGAATTGGCGTAACTTGATCGGATTGCAGAAAACTTATACGTATTCTTGACGGGGCATTTGTACCACTTCCACTAGGATTGCTATAGAAAAAATTATCTATTGAGTTGTTAAAACCTATTTGTCCATTACCAAGTATTGCACTTATTTGCTGAACTCTAACAAAAGCTAATGAAGGGATAGTTGGAGATGTTGCAGTAAAATATGCATCGGTAGTGGAGCCACTAGATACACCTGTTATAGACACATCTTCATAGTTCTGCGAACTTACAGTTGCTGTTAGAAAGAAAATCGCTATTAGAGCGATAATGTTAGTTCTAATAAAAATATTCATATGATAGTTGATATATATTAGATTACCTTTAAAGTAGGTTAAATACTACTTAAATATAGTTAATATTGATAAATATACTATCAGTTATAAAATTAAAATCTTAATTGTTGTATAGAACAGATATCTGTATGGCAAACTACTGTTTTTTGTATGTGAACACATAAAAATAAGTGTATTTCACCGATTACACCCCTGTACAATTACAATTCAAGCAATATACGAAATACCTTCTAGTTTTTAATCTCCCTCTATAATCTATAGGTATCACATAAAAATTCCTCTATTTTAGAGAAGTAAAAATCTTATTAATAAAATGTTAAATAAAATTAGAAATTTTTTATACAATAAGGTATACTAGGATTAGTTTTAGAGATAAAATTCTTACAAAAATAAATTTTAACCTATTTGAACTTAAAATATACTGCCTACACAATTAATTGAAAAACCTATACCTGTTAGAAGCAACTTAATAAAATGGTATAAAGGTATTTCTGTTTAAACTATACTAACCGTCTTTCCCAAACATAATATTTAACTGTATGTAACCTATTGTCGTTATATCCATTTATTTAAGGAAAAGACAATTTATTTCCATGTTATAAGACATTTAATTTAATATACTCAATTAAAAAAAATGTTAAAACGGTTGGGTAATTTTGTGAATAGTATATTACACTTAAATGGGATTGAGACCTATATATTTGCTTTTCTTGAGATAGATGAAGCCCAAGAAAACCTGAATAGCTCACACGATAATTACTTTTTGTAACTACAAATATCAATATAAGAAATACTGCTAGCCAAAGAAATAGTCACAATCACAAAGAGATTAATATAGAATTAGGTATTTGTTATTATGCCTCTATACTTTAAAATGTTGAGCGCTTTTAGAAGAGCCTGTAATAAGCTATTGCAAGTTTAATTTTAACCTTCCTATATAATTAATAAGGAAAAAGGGAAGAGACATCTGCCCCTTCCCTTTTTCCTATAATTCGATGCTTGTTTTTTACTCCACCACTACGAACTCCGATCTTCTGTTCAGTTGATGCTTTTCTTTGCTACATGGAACGTTGTTGCTACAATCGTTCGTAAGCTCCGTCTCGCCATAGCCTTCGTACGATATCCTGTTGCTAGGTATGCCTGCAGCTATCAGGTAATCCGCCGTTGCCTTTGCCCTGTTCGCGGATAATTTCATGTTATAACTGTCGTTGGCCCTTGAATCCGTATGAGAGCGCACCTGTACCTTCACGCTCGGGTATTCGTTAAGGTATGCCAGTACCTTTTCGATACTGTTCCTCGCATCTTCCCTGATGAAATACTTGTCGAAATCGAAGTAGATCGGTTCTATGTTCAGGTATTTGGCAAGGTCCGTACCTATCGGTGCCGATGGGTCCACCTGTGCAAGTACGATCTCTATACCGGTCGCATCTTCTGCCTTTACCGTCATGAAGGTCTTGTTGCCTTCCTCATAGTCCGTTTTGGTCGCCACTACTTTGTAACTGCCTTCAGTACAATTTCCTTCCATTTCAAAAGCTCCCTTATCGTCCGTGGTCGAACTAGATACTACCTGGTTATCCTTGTCGTATACCGTTACCGATGCATCCGTTAATAGTGCATTGGTCTTTTCGTCCTTTACTATTCCCGTGATATTTGTATGGCAGGTGAAGTCCAACGGCGTCATTTCTACAAAACTGTAGATATCGTCGTTCCCCTGTCCTCCTTTTCGGTTCGATGCGAAAAAGCCTTTCTTCGTTTCTTCGTCTATAATGTACGAGAAGTCGTCCTCCTCTCCGTTCAAGGGACGTCCTACGTTGAACACTTCTCCCCTTTCGTTGTTCAGGTCGGTCGCAAAGACATCCAATCCTCCTAGTCCCGGGTGACCGTCCGATGAGAAGTATAGAATATTACTTGCCGTCACGAACGGAAAGGTCTCCCTTGCCTCCGTATTGATCCCTTCCCCTAGGTTCTTCGGTGTACCGAAACTGCCGTCCTTGTTGATGTCGATTACATAGATATCGGATTGCCCTTTCGTGCCCGGCATGTCCGAGGCGAAGTACAATTTCGTTTCCTCTTTATTTAATGTAGGATGCGCTACCGAATAGCTGTCACCGTTAAAGGGAAGTTCTTCGATATCGTTCCATTCATTGTTTTCTTTGGTCGCCCTGTATATCTTCAATCTGCTTACGCCTTCTTCGTCCCTTTCGAACTTACCGTCATCGGAGTTGTTACGTGTAAAGTACATCGTCTCTCCGTCCTTGGTAAATGCCGTTGACGATTCATGGGTCTTCTTGTTCAGCTTCTTGCTCAGTTTGTCCACATCGGTAAAGTTGCCCTGTCCGTCCTGTGATGCCTTATATAGGTTCAAAAAGGAACCGTTGTTCCATTTATGGATGTTCTTAGATAGCAGTCCGCTGTCCCTTGCCGTGGAGAAGACCAGTCCATCTTCATGGAACGAGGGCGCAAAATCAGATACCTTCGAGTTCAGCCCGATGTTCTTCAGTTCGTACCTACCAGAACGTTCCTCGATCTGTTCCAGGTAGTCTTGGTTCTCTCCAAAAGTGATGGCACGTTGATCGTTCGCCTTTGCGTTCTTGAACCTGTTCATCCATTGGTCGGATTCCGTATACTTTTCCAAAGACTTTAGCGTCTGTGCATAACGGTACATATATTCCGGGTCGATGTCAGCGCCTTCAAGTGCGAACAGCTTGCCGTACCAGCTCGATGCCTCTTCGTAGTTCGCGTTAAGATAGTTCGCGTTGCCAAGGTTCTTGTACACCTCCTCTTCGGTATAACCGTCCTTTACAAGTTCTTCGTACGACTGTATCGCAGAGGCATAGGCATAGTTCGTGAACTTCGTGTCCGCTTTCTTTACTTTGTTGTCCTGCGCGCTTGCCATCAGGGCCATCACCGCAAGGCCACAAAAAATATATCCTGTTTTTTTCATGTCGTTTTTTATTAAAAGAATCTTGGGGTGATCACTCGTTTGTACTTGTTCAAAAATTCATATCTCAGCATGATCTCGAAGGAACCGTCGTTGAACCTGGTCGCCCCAAGATCGGTAGTCTCCTTGTCATAGGCAAGCCCCAACATCAACTGGTCGTTCAACTGAAAACCGAACAGCGCGCTCACCGCCGCGTCCCATCTATAGGCTGCTCCCAAAGAGAACTTGTCGTTGAAAAGGAAGTTCGCGCTCAGGTCCATCTGTAACGGTGCTCCCTTTACCGCCTTGATCAATGCCGCAGGTTTGAACTTTACGTCGTTCTTAAGTTCGAACACGTAGCCCGTGATCAAATAGAAGTTCATACGCTCCTGCGCGATCAAACTCGAACTGTTCGTATCCGAACTATCAAAGTGTTCCGTCTGCAGAAAGTTCGGTACCGATAACCCCGCATAGAACTGGTCCGTGTGGTAATAGATGCCCGCACCGAAATTAGGGGAGAACTTGTTGTCGATGTTCGGCAGGTTGCTCTCCGCACCGTAGTTCCTAAGCTTCGTAAAGTCCACGTTGAACAGGTGCCCGCCGGCCTTTAGACCGAACGAAAGCTTTCCTTCCTCCGACGTGTTGACCGTGTAGCTGAACGCCGCGTCGATATAGGTATCCTGGTTGGTACCGTTACCGATCTCGTCGTTCACCACCGATAGTCCAAGTCCTACATGCTCCGATACCGGAGTGTGGAAGTTCAGCGTCTGCGTCGTCGGTGCGCCGTCAAGCCCAACCCACTGCGAACGGTGCAGC
>NZ_JBDVOT010000085.1:0-22026 GCF_039968975.1 Maribacter sp.
GTAGGTTCTTCTGTTATACTTGGCGCACCTGTCACTTGTAAAAAGTCGTAAGTACCGTCATTATCACCATCTGCAGGGGTAGCATAAGATGCATCAACTACAGACCCATCTGCATTTACTGCTGGTGAACCAGCACCAAACATACCGTTGTTATCTGAATCTGCAGCGGTATCTGCATACGCTTCATCTGCATCATTACAGCCATCACCGTCGCTATCATCATCTAAATGGTTTGGATTTGTATCTCCATCTAAATTTCCTGACCTACAGGCTGTAAACACAAAAGCAACATCATCAAAAATTGAGTAGCTTTCTGAAGAATCATCAATCTGTCCATAAACAAAAAACCTAAAAGCATATTCTGTATTAGCCTCTAAATAAATAGAGCCTCCATTTAAATGTTGAAATGATGCATATGTACTTCCATTATCTGTATGCAATACATCTGTAGACAGTGTATTCCAAGCATTAGAACCTACTCTTGTAAATGCAGTTGCTGTTCTATAGGAATCTCCTCTATTTGGTTGAAACCAGCCAGATCTAATTTGTCTTAATTCAAACGAAGATACTTCTGCGCCTGTTGTAAAAGATACTTCAATATAGTCGCCATTTGCTACAGCTTCACCTTTATTTGTAGCGGTTAAGGGTTCTATTCGAACATTACTACCATTTACATCAAAAATTGAAGTATTTAACTGCATGGTTCCTGTTTTGTCTAATACCCAATCAGTAACTTCTGGAGTGTAATCGGTATCCATTTCTAGACCTCCGGCCGGACTATTTAATGTCCAAGCAAATTCATTAGCTACGCTTTCTGTCGATTCTTCACAGTCAGATATTCCATCATTATCATCATCTACATCGCAACCATCTGGAATACCATCATTATCACTATCTATACTATCATCAAAATAAGGGCATTTATCATTTGCGTTATTTACTCCATCACCGTCGTCATCACATAAATCAGATGTAACCGTATAATCTGCACTACTTCCTATACCTTGTCCTCCACTAACTATAATAGGAATACCATTATCATCTACTGCACCAGAAATACTGCCATCATTATTTAAATTAGAGAAGTCTAAACCATTATCTCCTTCCAAGGCATCAAAACAACCATCACCATCGCTATCTAAATCATATATGTCTGCAGTTCCATCTCCATCCAAATCTCCACAACCCAGATTCAATGTAACATTATCAATGTACATTCTGTCGTGATTAGTCTGTGTCGCAACACCGTTAAAACGAAGTTCTACAGTATTACCGGTTGGAACAAATGAAAATGAACGTGTAGTCATGTTCAATATTTCATTATCATTTTGAGAACGCCCTCCATTATTTGTTACTATTTGATTTGAAGTTTCTGTAAATTGCTGAACACCATCAATTAATACATTTAGGGTAACTTCTTTACCATAGCTATTATCTGCTCCTACATCGAAAGTAATTGTATTAACCGAACCTGATGTAACATTTATGGTTTGATAAAAACTTGCGGTACCTGTACCGTTCCATTCTGGAAACCAAGCTCTATTTGCATTCCTATTCCATTGTTGTCCAGAAGCAGTCCAACCCGGAGAATTAAATATCCAATACCCAAAATCGTGGTTGTTGATTGTTCCTGAAGATTGAGAACACTCTATGACATCTAAAATACCATCATTATCATTATCTAGGTCACATTTATCTGGAACACCATCATTGTCAACATCGATTGTATCATCAAAGCCTTCACATTTATCGTTCGCATTATTGACACCATCATTATCGTCATCACAGAGACCTGAAGTAACCGAGTCGTCAGCACTACTTCCTTTTCCTTGTCCGCCATTAACCGCCACAGGAACGCCATTTTCATCTACAGTACCAGCAATAGAACCATCATTATTAAGGTCTGGAAAATCTAAATTACCTTCCCCTTCTAAAGAGTCAAAACAACCATCACCGTCACTATCTAAATCTAAGGCATCTGGAGTACCATCACCATCACTATCTAAACATTGCGTTGTTGGCGCCAGACTTACTAAATCTATCGCAGCTCCATTTGAAGTACCATCTGGTTCAGCATAAAATTCTATGGTCGTTGTCGTTGTTGTTGCCACAAAATTACGTTCATAATACAACCATGTTTTTGGTCCTCTTACACCATTTCCCCACCCCTCTGCCGTATGATTAAGAGTCTCGTCAATAAGATGATTATTTGAAGAATCAACTATGTCTATATCTAATCTTACCGGTCCGTTAGCTTGATGTCCTATATCTTCTCCCCAATAAAAAGAAACCGTATAGGTGACACCAATTACAGTACTTACTTCTTGAGAAAGCGTATTATTCACCCCTCCCGTAACGTTGTTATTACCTGTAACATCTACGTATTGATTTCCATGATATGCTGGAGCATAAATGTCTGGAGTCCAAGAAGGGCTTCCTAAACCTACCCAACCATCTAAGTTAGTCGTATAGTTCCAGCCTGTTAATTCATTGGTATTATAAGTAGCACCTATAAACGTGCCCGATTCATCTGTAAACCCATCTGGAAAAGTTACTGGATCAGTAAAATCTTGCATCTCAAAAGAAGGGTTGATTATTAAATTACCACAACCTTCATCATAATCAAGAATACCATCATTATCATTGTCAAGGTCGCATACATCATTAATACCATCACCATCTGTATCAATACCAGAAGGGTCTCTACAAGGTTCTACTATATACACTGTTGCCGTATCACTTTTTCCTAAAGCAGGACATAGTGATACTGTAGAATCGGTTATGGTATAATCAAAATTTGCACCTGTAAAATAATCGGTTTCGTTATACGTATACGTAACCAAACCTGCATCTGCATCGTCTATTACTACGGATCCTACTGTAGGTTGTGTAACACTTTCTATAAAAAAATCTTCGCCATCTGGCTCAGTATCATTATCAAATAACCTAATTTGAATAGATACATTTGTTCCTTGATTAACTACAACTGTATCATCTTCTGCTTCTGGAGCATTTTCATTCTCTACGATTTCAGCATCTGTTGTAGATAATTCATAATGATTGGTTCCTGAAATTGTACTTGGCTGTGCTATTACTGTTGATATTAACCTAGAAAAACCACTTGGCTCAGATGAGTCATAAAAATTTGGATAACGAACTTCTATGATATACGTTTCGTTTTCTCCTAATGGCAAACCAAAATGTACCTCTTCTGGACTCTGTGTTCCATGACCGTATACGCCATTCACCTGTCTTAATCCACTTATTATATTACCCTCACAATCTTTTATTAAAACATTGGTACCAATGGCTACTCTTGCTGGTAACCCCCCAGTACTACCATTAGCCCCTCTATCTTCAGAAACATCAATTAATAAGTGGTTATTTCTATTTGCTGCTGGTAGGTTGTTAATAAATAGTTCATTTGCACCTCCATTAATATTCATGTAAATATCTAAATCTCCGTCATCATCAATATCAATCATTGTGGTACCCTCACCATTTCCAGAATTAAATGTCTCAGAATCTAATGAAAAGCTCATGGCAGCACCACTACCAATAACACCAGGCGCTGGTGTAGGACTATTTAACTGATTTATATACAAATAACTTCTACTATCACCTACAAATAAAATATCTATATCCCCATCGTTATCAATATCACCTGCTGCAAGACCGTCAATATCATTAGAAGAGCTTCCACTAGTAGTGCTTGAAGGTTGTGGTAATCCAGGAAAAGTTGCTGATCCTAAGGGAGTCCATATTCCTGGTCCATCATTTCTATATATTTGGTTTAGACCATTTTCTGTCCAAACAGCATCTAAATCGCCGTCATTATCCAAATCCCATAAACCGGTAGCTCCTTTATTTCCATTTTCTGCTTGACCTAAATCTGCTCCATTCGTGAAAGTACCACCTTGGTTGAGGAAAAAATCATTTTCATCACGCTTACGCATAAATATGTCTACCCAACCATCATCATTAACATCTGCGGCAGAACCATAATCACCATCAGTTGCATACTGATTTAAACCAAATTCTGTAACGCCATTTCCATCACCTGTTGTAATTAGGGTAAATAATACATTAGCCGCAGGATTCACGACCGTATGGTTTGTATGATCAATATAGTTATTTCTTAAAATTTCTATACCGGAACCATGGTTATCAAAAAACACATCTAAATCACCGTCCCCTTCAAAATCAAAAAAACCAGCACCTTCTGAGTTAACATTAGGGATAGTAATTGTTGCTCCAGTCCTACCTATAGTAATAGGAGCAAAACCACCTGCACCATCACCAAATGTACCATCTGTATTTTGAATGAAAATTTGTATTGCTTTTCTTGCGTTATTATTTCCCGAAGAATTAATTAAGAAATCTGGACGACCATCACCATTAAGATCTCCCCAAACAGCTTGTCTTTCTGCCCAATCACCTAGCATACCTGGAACTAAAGTAGGTTGTACATTTGTAAATGTACCAGCAGGACCTTGTTGCATTAAAAAACTTTTTACACCTGCAGCATTATTATTTTCTAAGACAAGAACATCAATCAAACCATCTCCATTAAAATCTGACCAGGCATGACCACCATCTTTAGGTTGTCCTAAATCCAAACCATAAGAGGCCGCACTTTCGGTGAAGGTAGTTTGTGCTTGTAATGCTATACTTGATAGTAAAGAACATATTAACAAGCCAATATATCGTAATTTTATTCTCTTGAATAGAGAGATTTTCATTAAAACATTTTTAAACTGCTAATATGGGGAGTATTTAGCATAATTCTATGCTATAAAATTCAACCAATAAAATAGAGTTTAAAAATAATTGTTGTCAAAGGTCCTGAAGACATTGTTAACACTGAATAAGATGTTGCATAATTTAAAAACTCTTATAAAAACAGGCTTGAACAAGTATTACTCTATAAGAATTCACCATTATTTTTAATTGCTTTTAATACGACAAGTTATATTTCTATTAGTAATTACTGTGTAAGCACTTATTATAATTTCTGGAGAAAACTCGGAAGTTGAGTTACTTCTTGTTCCGGTAGTTGTAATTAAATCTCCTACAACTGTACCAGAAGGTAAAGGAAAAATAAACTTGTATTTATTAGTATTATCTGTATTACCATCGGCATCATTATACAAAGAAGTTAAATCGTCTTGGTCATCTCCACTACCTTCAACAGCCGCACCTATGTATGTTTGACCTTCACCATAGTCTTGGGTAAGTCCTAATTGATTATCTCCTAAAATAGCGGTACCTTCATTAACATCTGTAAAAAATACCTCTACAGTACTACCAGGTGATGCCCAACCCATAACTACTAGGTTGGTTCCAGATATAAAAGCAGAATTAATAATTGGAAAATTTTGTGAATTATTAGCACCTGAATCAGAATCGGAATTGTCATTAAGAGTAACCCCATCCATATTAAGATCAATACCTAAGCTAGGAATAACAGTACCGTTTGCATATATACTATTTTGGCTAATTCTATTTGATATACCAGATAAGACTACTATACCTTCACTACCATTAGAATAAATTCTATTTTGCTCTATAACCGATCCATTACCAGTAAGCTTAATAGCCATACCTTCGTAGTTTGCTCCACAATTACCACCATTTCGTCCTGATGATAGTATGTTATTGTTTGAAACGATTACACCGTCTACATCATCAATATCAATTCCTGATGCAGCAGCCGTTTCTATTAAATTTTCTTGAATAATTATGGCTCCACCGTCTTCGATCAAAATATTATCCGAACAAGCTGAATCTCCATTAAGTTCTAAATTATTCAGTTGAATTGTACTTCCTGTTCCTCCATTTATATAAATACCTGCATCTGTGTTTGACGCTATATAATTTTCAGTAATCGTAACTTCACCATCAGTCTGTTCAACACCATAATCAATATTACCAGCTCCTGACCCGGCAGCATTTACGCCTATTAAATTATTTGAAATAGTTGCAGTGCCTCCCTGAACGCGAATACCTGCATTATTATTTGCATAAGCAGATACTCCCCTAATGCTTACATTTGTTCCATTTAAATCTAGAACATCTCCACCATTTCTATGTATTTGAATTTCCGGTCTATCATAATTTGGTAATGCAGTATTTGAAATACCTATACCAACACCACCTGAACCTACTGTGCCTGAATTTGAATTTCCAGAATAGGCAGTTTGTGTTCTCCCATCAATACTTGTATTTGTACCTGTTATTGTGGAAAAATTATTTGCGTTATCTAAAAGTATATCAAAATACCCGTCGGCATTAAAATTTACATCAGCAGTTCTACCAAAACTATCACCAGTTGGTGGTATCATAAAAATAGAAACATCTTCTTCTGAAACAGGATCAAATATAGAATTAGCATCTATGTCTAGCCCCACTTCCCCTAACGTATTGCTGTTTAAAATAAATTGTTCAAGAGAACCTTGACCAAATTCATTAGTATTTACGATTGTATTAAAATTGAAACCAAAGTCAATGTTTGCAACGCCACTACTTTCTATAGATACTAAAGATAAACTTTGAGAATCATCAAAAACACCTAAAGCAGAATCGCTAAATGCTGTTGGATCGGTGCCACCTATCTCGGTTAATACTTCAACCGTATTAGTTACATCTCCGTAAGTTCTATATGTTTGTACCGGAACACACGTAGTGCAATTGATACCGTTAGTTCTATTTGATCTAACTGTAGAGTTTACCAATTTAACATAGTAATCGCCATCGGCCATACCACCAAAACTGTAATCACCACCTACTTTAGAATTTGTTCTTCTTACAAAAGTACCATCACTCTCATATAACTCTACAATTGCATTTGATATACCAACGCCATTGGCATCAGTCATATTTCTTCCTTGCCCCCCACCATAGTTTACATCTTCAAAAACAGTACCTGCAATTAAGTTAGAGGGTACTTTTAAAACCACAGCTGCCGAAATAACAAAATCTTGACCAACATCTACATTTGCAGTAACTTCTGAATCTCCAGGAGAAACAAATGTAGAAATATCATAAGTGTCTAAGTCTAAACCGTATGTAGTATTTACATTATAATCTGGAGCTACTGTGTTATCATAAATTGTTGAATTATAAGCGTTATTTCCTGTTTGACCTCCGTCTCCCGTTAATCCAAAAGCTTGATTGGCTTGATTTGTTATGGATAGTCTTTCCCCGTTTGGGTTAGTTGTTCCCGAACTACTTCCGTCCAAAGTAGAATCACCTTCCCATGATAAAAAAGAAGCTTTTGCTCCCGCACCAGCAATGGCATAAAAACTATCTAGTGTAAATGATGTTCCCTCATTACTTAAACCGTCAAAACCTTGATATAAATTAATATTTACTGCAGGTAAATTGGGATCTTCATAAAATACAAAAAGGGTCCAACCTCCTAATACCGTAGCAGAAGAACAATAGGTATTAGAATTGTCTACCGATAATCCTGAAAAATCAAAGACATTAGTTGATGGATTAGTAATACCTGCTACAATATCTGTTACATCACTTACATACCCATAGAAATTTCTATTTGTAAGGGTGGTTTGATATTGAAAATTAGCATTTACGGTTTGACCTTCAAAAACTACTTCACCATCTACCACTGTACTTGAATGTGCCCAATATAAATATGCCTTTTTAATCGTACCTGTGTCAGGTATTGGAGCTATTAAAGTATTTGAAGATGATGTTGTTATAGAACATGCATCTGTATTATTATCATTAGTTCTTAATGAACCACCTGTTGTAGAGTAATCAAAATACCCATCAAACTCCTGAAATAATGTTAATGGATCATTAGCTAATATTTGTGAATTAATAAAACCACTAGCTGTATCACTATAATCTACTGTCGCGTATTGTGCTGTAGCATCGGAAAAACCAACCGTAAAGTACTCAACTAATTCTGGTACTCCGTCATCTATAATAGGAACTGAGAATGTTTGCACATTTCCTACATCTCCACTAAACGTTAATGTTCCATTCACCGTTACGTAGTCACTACCATTGTTAGCCGTACCATCACTAACGGTATACTCTACCGTAAAGGGTGTCTCAATAAAACCAAAAAAGAAGGATTGATAACCGTGTGCATCACGCACATGAGTTACAGTAAATATAGCACTACCAGCATCTTCATCAATATAAACATCTTCAACCACAATTTTTGGACCAGGAGGTGAACAACTTACTGTAGCTTGCCAACCATTGCCAGTTGTGTTATTATTAGAAGTAAATCTAAAAGTTAAACATCCATCACTATTAGACGCAAAAACTTGGGATGGCACATTATCATTATCAAATTGACCTAATAATGTAGCACCAGTATTATTTCCATCATATATATATAATATATCTCCAGGGATTACATCAAACTGATCAAAATTAACCTGTGTATAATTATCTGCTGTGTCTGGACAAATAGTATATATAATATCTTCATTATCAGAATAATTATTAATACCACCAGAATCTAGAAATATATCGTCACAAGTCGAGGCAGAGCCTCCATCTGTAATAATTAAGGCATCATTAGCGAGGATTGTACCTATTGCTGTATCAGTAATATCAACATTTGAGTCTGATGTATTTGTAAATGAAAATGAAAAAGTTTCATCCCCCTCAAAAATGGTATCTTCCGTAATAAAAACAGTTATAGTTTCCGTATCAAAAATAGTTCCATCAAAATTTAATGTACCACTAGATGCTGCGTAATCTTGTCCTGCAATTGCAGAAATATCCGTAGTTGTATAGTCAACAGAATATGGACCACTAGCGGCACTACCGCCATGTCTTACTGTAAACGTAGCTGTTCCTGCACTTTCATCAACGGTAACATCATCTACCAATACCTCTGAACCGAATGTAGCCGTAAACTGAACGTTATCTATATATATGATATTAGTATTATTAGTCCAATTGGTATCTGCAGGAAAGAAAATAACGGCAGGGTTAGATGCAATTTCAGCGGCGGTTAAATTATAAGATACAGTACCTATTCCACTACCTAATCTTTGTATAAAATTCCAATTATTTGTGTCTGAATTATATATATACACATCTATAGCCTCTCCACCTGCGGAATTCGCATCATAATCTAAAGTAAGCGTAGCAGTGGAAGCACCTGACAATGGCACGAATCTATAGATCCACCCATCATCACTATTCCTAAATCGTAATCGACCTCCAGTTATTCTAATACTACCACCAGAAGCTCCATTATTATCATTTTGCTCAATCCAGTTTGAACTAAAATTTTGAGTACCGTTGTTTATAGCATATGAAGTACTTGTAAACGTATCTAAATATGTTTCTTGTGCGTAAAATGTCGTAGCACAAAGAAAAATTAAAACGATATTACATAACTGTCTAAAACTCATAGTTAATAAAATAGGGTAACCTAATTACAAATAACATTTAGGCATCTGTAACACCCACAAAATTAACATGGTAAGTAGCAAAAGAAGAAAATTTGTTGTCAAATAGGACTTAGTACTAGTGAAGGGGTAATTTCTTGTTGTATAACATTTAATAAATGCTAAATAAATGTTAATATATATTTAGCATTTTATCGATGAACTCTCTATAAACAAATGGTTACAAGAATTTATATAACAAAAAAGCGATCAAATAATATTGATCGCTTTGTATTTAATTTAGTGTACGTTTTATTCTAATATTATAAACTCTGACCTTCTATTTAAATCATGTTTAGCCGCAGCACATTTTACACCATCTGAGCATTCATTTAATAATTTCGTTTCACCAAAACCTTCATAGACTAATCTGTCTTTTGAAATACCCTTTTTAATCATATAATTAACTGTAGATTCTGCTCTTTTTTGAGATAACCATAAGTTATATTCCTTAGTACCTCTACTATCAGTATGTGCATTAACCTTTATCTTCAAACTAGGATATTTTTCCATAGCAGCAATTACTTTTTCTACCTCTATTTCAGAATCCTTTCTAATATTATATTTATCGAAGTCAAAATAAATAGTACTTAGTTGAAGAAGCTTTGATAAATCATCTCCAAATCCACCGGTAATATTGTCTCTTTCAAGATAAAAATCTATAATTTTTGGTTTGCCGTCAGATTCACCTATGTATTCTTCAAAAGGGACATACCCCTCCATCAGTGCTCTTACAAAGTTTCCTTTTGTACAATCTAACTCAAGACTATAATTACCATCAGAATCGGTAATTGTAGATAATAATTCTTCATTATTTTCATCTATTACCTTAACAGTAGACCCAACCAATACGTCATTTGAAATTTTATCCCTTACTGTTCCAGTAATTTTCTGAAGGCAATCAAACTCTAGCGGTCTCGTCTCTGTAAAACTATAAATATCATCATAACCCATACCCTCTGCACGGTTTGATGCTACATATCCCGTCCTAAGCTCTTCATTGAATATAAAGGTAAAATCATCGCTGTTGCTGTTCACAGGCTTACCCACATTTAGAACTTTACCTGTAAAATCTTGTCTTTGAACTTTTGTTGCGAATACATCCAATCCTCCTAAACCTGGATGACCGTCTGAAGAAAAATATAATATTTCTTCACTTGTGATATATGGAAAAGTTTCTCTTGCTTCTGTATTGATATTTGCGCCTAAATTTTGAGGAGTACCAAAAGTTCGGTCTTCGTTAATCGAAACCATGTATAAGTCAGAAGCACCAAGAGTACCTGGCATATCCGACACAAAATATAAAGTTTTCTCATCTGGACTTAGAGCTGGATTAGCAGCAGAATATGAATCACTGTTAAAAGGTAATTCTTCAACTTTTCCCCATATACCTTCATCACTTAATACCGCTCTTAGAATTTTTAATCTAACAATACCTTTATCATCCTTTACCGTTTTTCTTTTTTCGGAATTATTTCGTGTAAAATACATTGTCTTACCATCTTTGGTAACCACAGAAGTCGACTCATGGTAACGTGTATTTATATTGTCATCAAGTTTCTTTACATGATCAACTGTAGAACTATCTGAATTTACCACATAAAGGTCTAAAAAATCTTTAGCATTCCAAGTATGGCGATATCTAGCAAAATTACCGGTATCCCTATCCGAAGAAAAAATCAATCCCTCCTTATAAAATGAAGGAGCAAAATCAGAATAAGGAGAATTATACTCAAAAGGTCCTAAATTATACCTACCAGAATTCTCTTCTATTTCTGACATGAAATCTCGTTCTTCTTCAAATGCAGTTGCGCGACCATCACTTTTAGTTACTTCTATAAATTTGTTCATTATAGACTTAGAAGTATCGTACTCACCTATCGTCTTTAATGACTGAGCATATTTAAAATAATCCTCAGGTGTAACTTCTGAAGAATAATCTGCCACTAATTTTTTGTATGTTTCCGCAGCGTCAGAGTAATCCGCATTATAATAATATGAATTACCTAATTTTCTTAATAAGTCTGCCGAAACATACCCTTTATCCATTACCTTTTTATAAATATCTATTGCAGGACTAAAGGAATATGAATCAAACTTCTCATTACCTTTTTGAATTAGTCGCTCTTGAGCATTTGCCAATCCTTGGATAAATAATAAGACTACAATTAAAAATTTTACTTTATACTTCATATGTAAGTTTGCCATTTAGAAAAAACGAGGTGAAACCAATTTTTGAAATGATTTTACTAATTCATATCTTAAGAGTACTTCAAATGACCCATCGTTAAATTGTGTACCTCCTAAATCTGTAGTTTCTCTATCGTAAGCTAAACCAATCATGATTTGATCTGAAATTTGAAATCCAGCCATTGCACTTACCGCAGCATCCCATCTATACGCCGCCCCAAAAGTAAATTTCTCATTAAACATAAAATTTGCTGAAAAATCAACCTGTAATGGCGCTCCGCCAACGACTTTAGTTAATAATGCCGGCTTAAATTTTAAATTTCCATTCAAATCAAAAACGTAACCTGTAATTAAATAGAAATTAATTCTTTCTTTTGATAAAAATTGAACGCTATTAGCATCCCTTTGAGAATTATCAAAATGTTCGGTCTGAAATAAATTTGGTGCAGAAAGACCTGCATAAAATGCATTAGAATGGTAATAAAGACCAACACCAACATTTGGCGAAAATCTATTTTCAATATTTTCAGAATCTACAGGTTCAGAATCAAAATTACGAAGTTGGTTAAAATCTAAATTCAATAAATTACCCCCTGCCTTTAAACCAAATGATAACTTACCCTCCGCAGAAACATCAATGGTATAAGATATAACTGCATC
Organism: Maribacter sp.; assembly: GCF_039968975.1. Lineage (GTDB taxonomy): Bacteria > Bacteroidota > Bacteroidia > Flavobacteriales > Flavobacteriaceae > Maribacter. The sequence goes on from NZ_JBDVOT010000085.1 coordinate 12,294, forward strand.
AAAATAAGTTTCTTGAACAACTCCATTACCTATTTCGTCATTAACAATGGAAACTCCATAACCAAGTTTACTATTTCTTATAGGAGATTGAATATTTAACGTTTGCGTCTTTGGCGCTCCTTCCAAACCTACCCATTGAGATCGATAAAGTCCTGTAATACTTAACTGACCCCTAGAACCAGCATAAGCAGGATTGACACTCATGGTATTAAACATGTATTGTGTATACTGAGCATCTTGTTGGGCAATTGCACTACTAAACATGAGTAATGAACCTCCAATAAGGATTAAGAACTTATTTTTAATATTCATATTTTATAAACTATTATCTACTAATGTAAAGATATTCACTATCAACTATGTTTTCCCCTTCAAAGGTGGTATAATCAAATATATAGAAATATATTCCCGCGGGTAGATATTCATCTGTGCTTAGCGTAGACCTTCCTCTTGATCTGCCGTCAAATACATTATTTTGATTATTATAGTTTTCACCTTCATAAACTGCAACACCCCATCTATTAAATATTTTCAAGGTACTACTACGAATTTTATCTACACCTCTAATGAATAAGAATTCGTTTCTACCATCACCATTTGGAGTCACCATTTGATTCACTTCAATTGGATTATCGTCTGTTTCCGTAGGATCATTATCTACAACTAATATTTCAACAGTTGCAGTATCACAATTACCTAATGAATCACAAACAGTATATTCGATAGTTTCGGTTCCTTCGAATCCTTCATTTGGAGTATAAATGATAGTATCATCAGATATATCATCAGGTGTACCTCCATCATTAACTTCAATAGTCCCATTTGATGGATCGGTAACAGTTAACGTTCCATCTGTAGGAATGCCAAAATCATTGTCCAAAATATCTATTTCAATTGGAGTATCAACTAGAGTAGATACAGAATCATCTACAACATCTAGCGCTACCGGATCTCCTACTATAATTGTTATTGTAGCCGTATCACAATTCCCTTCGGCATCACAAACCGTATACTCGATAATTTCTGTACCTTCAAAACCATCATTTGGAATATATGTTATAGTATCATCTGAAATATCATCAGGTGTACCCCCATCATTAATCTCAACTACACCATTTGATGGTTCGGTTACAGTCAAAGTTCCATCGGTAGGTATGCCAAAATCATTATCTAGTATATTTATTTCTATTGGAGTATCAATTGGAGTAGAAACTGTATCATCTACAACATCTAGTACTACCGGATCTCCTACTGTAATTGTTATTGTAGCCGTATCACAATTCCCTTCGGCATCACAAACCGTATACTCGATAATTTCTGTACCTTCAAAACCATCATTTGGAGTATAAATGATAGTATCATCAGATATATCATCAGGTGTACCCCCATCATTAATCTCAACTATACCATTTGATGGTTCAGTTACAGTCAACGTTCCATCAGTAGGAATACCAAAATCATTATCAAGTATATTTATTTCTATTGGAGTATCAATTGGAGTAGAAACTGTATCATCAATAGCATCCAAATCATCCATAGGTACTGTATCGGGGTCTAAGTAATCAGGAATACCATCATTATCACTATCGTCATTGGTAGGATCACCATCATTGTTCGCGTCCTCGTCCGGTGTATCAATTCCATCACCATCGTCATCAAGATCACGGTAATTTACATCCTCCGTACCATCGGTATCAGGTAAGTCGTTCGCTGGATCGTTTATCTCATCGTTAACATCGAAACCGTCATTGATATCCGAACCTTCGTAACCGTCGTCAAGTCCATCTCCATCGGTATCCACTCCTGTAAATGTCTGATCAGGGATTCCGTCAAAATTGAAATCGTTGCCTTCGTTATTATCAAAAACCAAATCATTGTCACTGTCCAAATCAATATAATCCTCATTATCGACACCATCCGTATTAACAGGTGTAAGTCCGTCAGGATATGCACTGTTGACGCCATTATTAGATACATAAGTTGCAGCATCGTCCTCGTTAGGGGCTATGTAACCATCCGTCGTTTGGGCCTCCACGTTATCCGGAATGCCATCATCGTCACTATCGATATCCAAGTGGTTAGGTATTCCATCATTGTCCGTATCCAATGGATCTGTCAAAGGGTCGTTATCACCATCTAAATTAGGGTCCTCGACACTGTCCAAGATTCCATCGTTATCATCATCAAGGTCCGCACTGTCAGGAACTCCATCGCCATCAGTATCAGGTCCAGGACTGTCAGGATCCAAGTAATCAGGAATGCCATCATTATCACTATCGTCATTGGTAGGATCACCATCATTGTTCGCGTCCTCGTCCGGTGTATCAATTCCATCGCCATCGTCATCAAGATCACGGTAATTCACATCCTCCGTACCATCGGTATCAGGTAAGTCGTTCGCTGGATCGTTTATCTCATCGTTAACATCGAAACCGTCATTGATATCCGAACCTTCGTAACCGTCGTCAAGTCCATCTCCATCGGTATCCACTCCTGTAAAGGTCTGATCAGGGATTCCGTCAAAATTGAAATCGTTGCCTTCGTTATTATCAGGTACAGAATCATTGTCACTGTCCAAATCAATATAATCCTCATTATCGGTACCGTCGGTGTTCACTGGCGCAAGTCCGTCAGGATATGCACTGTTGACACCATCGTTTGATGTATACGTTTCGGCATCGTCCTCGTTAGGGGCTATGTAACCATCCGTCGTTTGGGCCTCCACGTTATCCGGAATGCCATCATCGTCACTATCGATATCAACCCTGTCCGGGAATCCATCGGAATCAGAATCAACATCATCACTAAAAGAAACTGTTTGAGGATTAGAATAATTATCTAAGCATGAAAACTGAATTCCTGATTGCCTAGGAACATTAGTAGTGAAATTCTCATTAGATTGAGTTTCGATACCAAAACGAAAAACGAACGTATTAATATTTACGAATTCAACAGTAACATTCACCGATGGATTTGAATTAGAAATACCATCATATTCCGTTAAACCACCATTAATTAAAAGACCACCAGAAGTGTAATTAATCCCTACATCAGTTGGATTATCATAGGTATAACTAGCAGGCGTATCAAATCTATTAAATTCTTGATATTGGTCATTACCATCTACGTCAATAAAATTAGCAATTAGCTCATCTAAAAACACACTCTCGGAAGTTCCTGCCCTAACCATTGAAATACGTAAATCAACAAACGGGCGTCTAATTTCATCGGTTGTAGTGAATTGTATTTCAGGTTTGAAAAATTCAGGATCTATAGAATTTTGATCTAAAGTACTTATTTGACCATTAACAACAGTTTCTATTGTCACTAAAGCATCAAGATTTTCCGATATATTCGAAAACCTATAAACAGCACCTTCACTTAATTCCGAGCCGGATTCTAAAGTAGGCGGATTACTAAAATTTAACTGAGGTACTGTATTACAGTCAAAATCTGTACTTAACTCACTAGACTCAAGATTATCAAAAATTCCATCATTATCAGAATCAACATCTAAATAATCTGGAACTGTATCACCATCAGTATCAACTGACACCAAACCATCAGAAAGCATATTTTCATAAACATCGTCTAATCCATTTGCATTATCATCAATACCAGAAGGCAAAATAATATTATTGGAAACTTGAGCTTCTATATTATCCAAAACTCCATCATTATCAGAGTCAACATCTAAATAATTTGGAATACCGTCACCATCACTATCAGTTGAATTTGTAAGATGATTAAAATCACCGTCAAGATTCAAGTCTTCTTTTGTATCAATAATCCCATCCCCATCGTCATCAATATCTTCAGAATCAAGCACACCATCCCCATCCGTATCAACAGAAAACACATCTATAGCATTGTTTTCTATATTTTTCAAAGATGAAAAAGAAAGTGTTAAAAATAACGTAGAAAAAAGAAATAAACCTTTTATTAATGAAGGTTTACGTAATGTAAAAGTAATTTTACCCATAAGTGTTAGTGTTTTACTAATCACCATGGCATTTGGTAGTGTTTTAAATTGTTCGTTATAAGAAAGTGGGGCAATCTTATTTAACAATGTAAAGATATATTATAATTAAATTAACTCAAATTCTTTTTCGACTAACCATAGTAATAAAAGGATAATCGGAAGAGAAAGCGTCATATCTAATTAAGAATATTTAACATTTCAATATTATGTACGAGTAATCTCAAAAAAAAGACCATTAAATAATAAAAAAAATGTAAAAAGTCCACGTTAAAAAACGTAACATTCAATTAGACAGTTTTTTATGCATTAAAAAAAACAAGAATATCTATATAACTCCCTAAATATTAAGAATTGAATTTGTATTACTTTTGCACAAATTTTGAATATGACCTTTAAGCAAGAAATAGCACGCAGACGAACATTCGGTATAATTTCTCACCCAGATGCAGGAAAGACTACATTAACTGAAAAACTATTACTCTTTGGTGGTGCAATTCAAGAAGCTGGGGCTGTTAAAAATAATAAGATAAAAAAAACAGCTACAAGTGATTTTATGGAAATCGAAAGACAAAGAGGTATTTCTGTAGCCACCTCTGTTCTTGCCTTTAACTACAAGGATAAGAAAATTAACATTCTTGACACACCTGGTCACAAAGATTTTGCAGAAGATACCTTTAGAACTTTAACCGCTGTCGATAGTGTTATAGTTGTAATAGATGTTGCTAAAGGTGTTGAAGAGCAAACCGTAAAGTTGGTCGAAGTATGTCGTATGCGAAAGATACCCATGTTGGTATTCATAAATAAATTAGATAGAGAAGGGCAAGATGCTTTTGACCTTTTAGACGAATTAGAACAAAAACTAGGACTTTCAGTTACTCCTTTGAGTTTTCCTATTGGAATGGGGTACGATTTTAAAGGTATTTATAACATTTTCGAAAAAAACATAAATCTATTTAGTGGTGATAGTAAAAAAAATATAGAGGAAACTATTGCGTTTGATGATGTTACAAATCCAGAATTAGACGATATAATAGGAAGCAAAGCAGCCAATGACTTAAGAGATAATTTAGATTTAGTTTGGGGTGTTTACCCAAGTTTTGACAAAGAGCTTTACTTAAAAGGTGATCAGCAACCTGTTTTCTTTGGTTCTGCACTAAATAATTTTGGAGTTAGAGAGTTGTTAGATTGCTTTGTTCAAATAGCCCCTACTCCACGTGCTAAAAATGCCGAGGAGCGGCTGGTAGAAGCTGATGAGAATGCGATGACCGGATTTGTATTTAAAATTCATGCCAATATGGACCCTAAACACAGGGACAGACTAGCATTTATAAAAATAGTATCGGGTACTTTTGAACGAAATAAACCATACCTACATGTTAGAAATGGCAAAAAGTTGAAATTTTCTAGTCCAAATGCATTTTTTGCAGAAAAGAAAGAGATTGTAGATTACTCTTACCCTGGAGACATCGTTGGCTTGCATGATACAGGAAATTTCAAAATCGGGGATACATTAACAGAAGGCGAAAATCTTCATTACAAAGGTATTCCGAGCTTTTCTCCTGAACATTTCAGATATATCAACAATGCAGATCCAATGAAGTCTAAGCAGCTTAATAAAGGTATAGACCAATTAATGGACGAAGGTGTAGCCCAGTTATTTACGCTAGAACTGAATGGTAGAAAAATTATTGGAACTGTTGGTGCTTTACAATTTGAAGTTATTCAATACAGACTTGAGCATGAATATGGTGCCAAATGTAGTTATGAGAACTTTAATGTTCATAAAGCATGTTGGGTAGGCACAGAAAACAGAAAGACAGATGAGTTCAAAGAATTTGAACGTGTGAAACAGAAATTCTTAGCAAAGGATAAAAAGGGTCAATTAGTATTTCTAGCGGATTCTCAATTCTCCTTACAAATGACTCAACAAAAATATCCATCAGTAAAGTTTCATTTCACCTCTGAATTTGAATAAAAAAAAGCCCAACTTATAAGTTGGGCTTTTTTTTATGCTTCACCGGTAGGACCAAAATTCATTGGTATTGATGGTTGTTCATAATCTTTTATAGTTCCATTGGCTTTCTCAAACCTTTGCACATTATCGTTTAATGCTTTTAGAAACTTTTTAGCATGTTGCGGGGTAAGTATAATTCTACTTTTAACCTTTGCCTTTGGTGCTCCTGGCATCATACTAATAAAATCAACTACAAATTCAGAAACTGAATGATTAATAATAGCCAGATTAGAATAAATTCCTTCTGCCATCTTCTCATCCAATTCAATATTTATTTGTTTTTGATTCGGATTTTTATTGTCACTCATACTATAATTTTATTAAAAAAATAACCCCCAAATAAAATTTGAGGGTTACTATAAATTTAGAATCTTAATGCCTCTTTTCTGGCCATTATTTCATCATATTCTTCCTTAGAGCCAACGATTATGCTATCATAGTCTCTCATACCCGTACCAGCCGGAATCTTATGACCAACAATAACATTCTCCTTAAGACCTTCTAATGTATCAATCTTACCACTTACAGCAGCCTCATTTAATACTTTAGTTGTTTCTTGGAACGATGCAGCAGAAATAAATGATTTCGTCTGTAATGATGCTCTAGTAATACCTTGTAGTATTGGTGTTGCAGTTGCCGAAACAGCGTCTCTAGCTTCAACCAGTGCCTTATCTCCACGTCTCAATAAAGAATTTTCATCTCTTAACTCTCTAGGAGTAACAATTTGACCTGGTTTAAGGTTATCAGAATCACCCGCTTCCATTACTACTTTCTTACCAAAGATTTCATCATTCTCTCTAATGAAATCATCTTTATGAATCAATTGATTCTCTAAGAAGATAGTATCACCCGGATCTTGAATTCTTACTTTACGCATCATTTGCCTAACAACGACTTCAAAGTGCTTATCATTAATCTTCACACCTTGTAATCTATAAACTTCCTGCACTTCATTTACTAAGTACTGTTGTACAGCTGATGGACCTTTAATTGCCAAGATATCTTCTGGAGTAATAGAACCATCTGATAATGGCATACCCGCTCTTACATAATCATTTTCCTGAACTAAGATTTGATTAGAAAGTTTTACAAGATATTTCTTCACCTCACCTAATTTAGATTCAATGATAATTTCTCTGTTACCTCTCTTAATCTTACCAAAAGAAACTACACCATCAATTTCAGATACTACAGCTGGATTTGATGGATTTCTTGCTTCGAATAATTCAGTAACTCTTGGAAGACCACCAGTAATATCACCTGCCTTAGCAGACTTACGTGGAATCTTAACCAAAGTTTTACCTTCTTTAATCTTATCTCCATCATCAACCATAATGTGAGAACCTACCGGTAGGTTATACGAACGTAAAGTTTCACCTTTAGCATCTTGAATCAATAATGTTGGAATCAACTTCTTGTTTCTAGATTCTGAAATCACTTTCTCTTGGAAACCGGTCTGCTCATCAATTTCTACTTGATAAGTTACACCTTGCTCAATGTTTTCGTAAGCAATCTTACCTGGGAATTCAGAAACAATTACACCGTTATATGGATCCCAAGAACAAATTACATCACCTTTAGTAACCTTAGCTCCGTTCTTAACAAATAATTGAGAACCGTAAGGTATATTACTTGTACTTAAAGTAATACCCGTTTTAGCATCTACAACTTTTATTTCACTTGTTCTAGAAATCACAATTTCTGCAGGATTACCATCAGAACCTTCACCTGTTACAGTTCTAAGGTCTTCAATTTCAGCAATACCTGAGAATCTTACTTCTAATTTATTATCTTCAGAAATGTTACCTGCAATACCACCTACGTGGAACGTTCTAAGTGTAAGCTGAGTTCCTGGCTCACCAATTGATTGAGCAGCAACAACACCAACGGCTTCACCTCTTTGTACCATTTTATTGGTAGAAAGGTTTCTACCATAACATTTAGCACATATTCCCTTTTCAGCCTCACATGTAAGCGCTGAACGAACTTCGATTTTTTCAATCGGAGAAGCTTCTACCCTCTTCACATCAGCTTCCATAATTTGCTGACCCGCTTGAAGAACTAACTCTTCAGTCATTGGGTTATATACATCATGTAATGACACACGACCTAAAATTCTTTCACCTAAGCTTTCAACGATTTCTTCATTCTTCTTAAGTGCCTGAACTTCTACACCTCTAAGTGTTCCACAATCTTCTGTATTAATAATTACATCTTGAGAAACATCAACTAACCTTCTTGTCAAGTAACCTGCATCTGCCGTTTTCAAAGCGGTATCCGCAAGACCCTTACGAGCACCGTGAGTAGAAATAAAGTACTCAAGAATAGAAAGACCTTCCTTAAAGTTAGAAAGAATCGGGTTTTCAATAATCTCCCCACCACCGGCAGTAGATTTTTTAGGCTTAGCCATTAAACCACGCATACCTGTTAACTGACGAATCTGTTCTTTAGAACCCCTCGCACCAGAATCAAGCATCATATACACCGAGTTGAAACCTTGCTGATCCTCACGGATACGTTTCATAGCCAACTCAGTTAATTGAGCGTTAGTAGATGTCCAAACATCAATAACCTGATTATATCTTTCGTTGTTGGTAATAAGACCCATATTATAATTGGCCATAATACCATCTACCTGAACATTGGCTTCACCAATCATGTCCATCTTCTCAGCAGGAATAATAATATCCCCTAAACTAAAGGACAATCCACCTTTGAAAGCGAATTCATAACCCATAGTCTTAATCTTATCTAAGAATGCAGCTGTAACTGGTACACTTGTTACGGCTAAAATATCACCAATAATATTTCTTAAGGCTTTCTTATTCAATACTTGGTTAATAAAACCTGCCTCTTCTGGAACGTGATTATTAAATAATACACGACCAACGGTTGTAGGAATAATTTTATAAACCAGTTCACCTTCTTCATTGAAATCCTTAGCTCTAACTTTTATACCTGCATTAAGATTTACCATACCTTCATTGAAAGCAATCTCTACCTCTTCTGCTGAGTAAAAAGTCAAACCTTCACCAATAATTGGAACTTCTGGTGTTGATTTACGCTCTTTGGTCATATAATAAAGACCCAAGACCATATCCTGTGATGGTACCGTAATAGGTGAACCATTAGCAGGGTTTAATATATTTTGAGAAGCAAGCATCAATAATTGTGCTTCTAAAATAGCTTCTGGTCCTAATGGTAAGTGAACCGCCATTTGATCCCCATCAAAATCCGCATTAAATGCAGTACATGCCAATGGGTGAAGACGTATTGCTTTACCTTCTATTAATTTTGGTTGGAATGCTTGAATACCTAGACGGTGTAATGTAGGAGCCCTGTTCAATAAAACTGGGTGACCTTTCAATACATTCTCTAAAATATCCCAAACTACGGGCTCTTTTTTGTCTATTATTTTCTTAGCAGACTTTACTGTTTTAACAATACCTCTTTCAATCAGTTTTCTGATCACAAATGGTTTGTACAATTCAGCAGCCATATCTTTTGGAAGACCACACTCGTATAAGTTCAATTCTGGACCTACAACAATTACCGAACGTGCAGAGTAATCAACACGCTTACCAAGTAAGTTTTGACGGAAACGACCTTGCTTACCTTTCAATGAATCTGAAAGTGATTTCAATGGCCTGTTAGATTCGGTCTTTACAGCAGAAGCCTTTCTTGTGTTATCAAACAAAGAATCTACCGCCTCCTGAAGCATACGTTTCTCATTTCTA
>NZ_JBDVOT010000086.1:0-3955 GCF_039968975.1 Maribacter sp.
AAAGCCAAAAGCCAAAAGCCAAAAGCCAAAAGCCAAAAGCCAAAAGCCAAAAGCCAAAAGCCAAAAGCCAAAAGCCAAAAGCCAAAAGCCAAAAGCCAAAAGCCAAAAGCCAAAAGCCAAAAGCCAAAAGCCAAAAACCAAAAGCCAAAAGCCAAAAACTAAAAGCTAGCGCCCATTTTTACGGTAGCCAATTATCTTTACCAAAATCAGGTTTACGTTTTTCTAAGAAAGCATTTCTACCTTCTTTAGCTTCTTCGGTCATATACGCCAGTCTTGTTGCTTCCCCTGCAAAAACTTGTTGTCCAACCATACCGTCATCGGTTAGGTTCATTGAGAACTTCAGCATTTTTATAGAAGTTGGTGATTTCTCTAAAACTTCTTGTGCCCATTGAAAAGCCGTGTCTTCCAATTCATCATGTGGTATTACGGCATTTACCATACCCATTTCAAAAGCATCTTGTGCAGAATAGTTTCTTCCTAAAAAGAATATCTCACGAGCTTTTTTCTGTCCTACCATTTTGGCTAAATAAGCAGAACCGTATCCGCCATCAAAGCTGGTAACATCGGCATCGGTTTGTTTAAAAATGGCATGTTCTTTACTAGCCAAAGTCATATCACAAACCACGTGTAAACTATGACCGCCACCAACTGCCCATCCTGGTACCACACAGATAACAACTTTCGGCATAAAACGAATCATTCGTTGTACTTCAAGAATGTTTAAACGGTGCTGACCATCTTGACCAACATATCCTTTCTCTCCCCTAGCCTTTTGGTCGCCACCAGAACAAAAAGACCAAATTCCGTCTTTAGTAGATGGTCCTTCAGCTGAAAGTAAAACTACTCCTATAGAGGTATCTTCTTGAGCATCATAAAAGGCCTTAATAAGTTCGCTTGTAGTATGTGGTCTAAAAGCATTTCGTACATTAGGTCTGTTAAAGGCTATACGGGCTACACCATCACATTTTTTATAGGTAATATCATCAAATTCTATCGCTGTTTTCCAATCGGGTGATTTCATAATTTCTAATAATTCTATTATCGTATAAAGATAAGGGTTCATGGTATACTCGTCCAAATTAGAATATGCAGTTAAGTTTTATAATGGTCAGGTCAAATTAATCGAGTTAGTTATCAATTTCATTGAAACACTAGATATGAGCAAATACGACTATGTTTACAGAATAAAGAATAGTACCCTTCATGAAACAATCTCTTTTTACATTTATAAAAAAGCTTCGTGAATTTTTAGCGAATAAACTAAACCAATACAACACAACACTACCCTATGTAATTACTGTTATTGTTGCTTTGTTCATAGTTGTTGGTGGCATAAATTTATTTGTAGAATTGACAGAAACCTTAAAGACAGAAACGCTAGCAACTTATGATACTTCAATAACGGATTATATCATTTCTTACCGAGCGCCAACACTGACATCCTATTTAAAATTTATGACGTATGTTGGTGATATCTATGGTTATCTCATTGTACTCACCATATTCTTACTTCTATCCCTTTTGGTTTTCAAAAGATGGAAATATGTAGTTCAAGCAACCTTAATTTTAGCATTGGCGACTATTTCTAACATGATACTTAAAAGATTTATTGATCGTGCAAGACCAGGCATTGAACATTTAGTTTCTGTAGAAACGTTGAGTTACCCAAGCGGACATGCAATGAGCGCGATGGCCTTCTATGGTTTTTTAATATTTCTAGTCACAAAATTCAATATTCAAAAGGTGATAAAATATATACTGATAGCTGTCTTAATATTGGTCATTTTAAGTATTGGTATTAGTAGAATATACTTAGGCGTTCATTTTCCTTCGGATATTGCAGGCGGATTCATTGCCGGATTCATTTGGGTAGTTTTCTGTGTGTTGGTTTTTGATTTAATTGAGCTGTTTAGACACGATCCCAAAACATAAATATAATTCCACTTTAATAAAAAATAACCTTGCTTAAACTCTGCTAAAGAATTGATTTTAATACTTTAGTGAAGTATAAAAGCCACACAAATTAATTTTCAAAAAAATAGAATTATGTCCAGAACAAAAATAGCACTGGTTACTGGTGGTAGCCGCGGAATAGGAAAAAACATAGCATTAAAAATCGCTGAGAAAGGTTTGGATGTTATTTTGACGTATCATTCTAAAAAAGATGCTGCGGAGAAAGTTGTAAAAGAGATTGAAAAATTAGGTCAAAAGGCGGTGGCGTTTCAATTAGATACAAGTGACACCTCTAATTTCTCTAGTTTCTTTAAAACGATTTCCATGTATTTAAATGAAAATTACCGCACTGCTAAATTTGATTATTTGGTAAACAATGCCGGAACAGGGATTTACAAACCATTTTTAGAAACTACCGAAGCCGATTTTGATGACATGATGAACATTCATTTGAAAGGTGTTTATTTTTTAACTCAACATGCGGTAGAACAATTGAATGATGGTGGCGGAATCATAAATATATCATCTGGCTTGGTGCGTGTTACTATACCTGGCTCATCTGCTTATGCAAGTATGAAAGGTGGTATAGATGTATTTACAAAGTTTATTGCAAAAGAGCTAAGCGATAAAAAAATAAGAGCAAACGTTGTGGCTCCCGGTGCCGTAGGTACAGACTTCGGTGGTGGTGCAAATAAAGATAATGAAGAAAGACGTGAAAAAATTAGTAGTAACACCGCACTTGGTCGAGTTGGTGAACCAGAAGATATTGGTGGTATTGTAGCCTTTTTATGTACAGAAGATGCAGGTTGGATCAATGGTCAGCGTATAGAAGCAACTGGGGGATTAATGTTGTAAAATCAAGTCACAAAAGATTTTTTTAATAAAATCAATTTCTTTCAGAATGTTGGTCTAGGCTACAAATTAGGAAGCAATATTAACTTTGCCGTTCGTTACAATTTAGGCTTATCTGATGTCAATGATGTAGACGGTTTTTCAGATAAATACAAAAATGGAGTAGTTCAAGTATCTGTTGGCTATTTTATATTTTAGTCAATAAACAATAACTATATTTTAAAGGTTGATTATTAGAATTTAATAATCAGCCTTTTTTAATTTCAGAATGTCTCATTTAGGAACATAAAATCTATAATAAACTGAAATGCTAAATTGATAATTCTTAAATTTCCTATATAAATAACCACAAACATTTCAAGTATGAAAAATTTTTTCTTGGCAGTAATAGTATGCACTGTATGTATTAACCTTGGATATTCACAAGATTTCAGAGGCTTGGATAAAAGTCCGTTAGACAGAGTGTATTTACCTGATCACTTTGCTCACGACATAAAATTTGCCCCAGAAAGAAATCTACCTGATACTCCAATTTTAAGGATTGATTATAGTAGACCTCAAAAAAAAGGACGTGTGGTTTTTGACGGCATGGTCAAATACAATGAAATTTGGCGTTTAGGTGCTAATGAAGCAACTGAAATTAAAGTCTATAAAGATGTAAAAATAGATGGAAAATTACTTCGTAAAGGTACCTATACCATGTATGCACTACCTACAAAAGACATTTGGACGATTGTATTCAATAAGGATGTAGACCAATGGGGTCATTATAGTTACGATGAAAATAATGATGTATTAAGAGTAGATGCGCATGTATTACACAGTAATGCACCTGTAGAAGAATTTACTATTCAATTTGAAGATTCTGAACAAGGTGTAGCTGTAATGTATATTGCTTGGGATATGGATAGAGTTGAGATACCGATTAGCTACTAAAACTGATAGTTGTCATATAATATTAGGGACATAAAATTAACTTTGAATGATAATTAATTTATTACATGGCTTTTATGAAAATAGCGGTATTCAGTACAAAATCTTATGATCAAGAATATTTTGAAAAATATAATACAACATACGAATATAATTTTTCGTTTTTTGAAACCGCATTAAATCCAGATACTGCTAAACTTTCAGCAGATTGTGATGT
>NZ_JBDVOT010000087.1:0-4692 GCF_039968975.1 Maribacter sp.
CTGGCGGAAGTTTTAATATTTGAGCTTCTATACGCTCTTGAACATATTTCTTTAAAACAGAACTTAATACAGCCTGTTCAAATTCATTTAGTGCAAGCGCCTCGGTAATTCTTGGCATTTCGTCATCAACCAATTCTTCTGCGGTTTTAGGTTTAGGTGGTTCAGCTGGTGTCTGTGCTTGTGGTATTGAACTTCTTTGATTACCATATCCGCCACGTGACCCGTAACTGCTATTGCCATAACCGTATTGTGCATAAATTTCAGAACTTCCTAATAGAATTAATAGCAATGCCAATACTTTTATATTGCTACCTTTTATCACTTTTTTCATGTGTTTAGATTATAAAGTTATACTATGGTTTAACTGAAAATGGTTAATTGTTTGTTAAGATAATTAACTAGGCAATTATAGTGAATTCTATTTTAACAATGAATCTATGTTAGAAGTAGGTCTACCTATAACTGCACTGTTTCCATTAATTACAATAGGTCTTTCTATTAATTTTGGATATGTAATCATTGCATCTAATAATTCTTCATCATTTAGTGGCAAATGCTTAAATTTTTCTTTCCAGATTGCTTCAGACTTTCGTACCAAATTAATTGGCTTAATTCCTAAACAACTAATGATGTTTCTTAACTCATCTTTAGTTGGTATGTCTTCTAAATACTTTACTACTTCAAATTTCTTGCCAGAATTTTCAAGTACTTTAAGTCCTTCTCTAGATTTACTACATCTAGAATTATGATATATTTTAATCATTACAATTTATTTTAACTAATAGATATCCTTATTCATCTAAAAAGATAAATAAGGATATCTGTTTTATTCTTCATCTTTTTGCCCCATCATCATTAGATAGGCTTTAAGAAATTGATCTATATCGCCATCCATAACATTGTCGACATTACCTGTTTCTTGACCTGTTCTTACATCTTTTACCAATTTGTAAGGATGCATAACATAGTTTCTAATCTGAGAGCCCCATTCAATCTTCATTTTAGAAGATTCAATTTCTTGCCGCGCTTCCATTTTCTTGCGAAGTTCTATCTCGTACAATTGAGACTTTAGCATTTTCATTGCAGTGGCTCTATTGTCGTGCTGACTTCTACTATCTGAACATGAAATTTGAATTCCGGTAGGATGGTGGGTCAGTTGTACTTTGGTTTCCACCTTGTTCACATTTTGTCCACCGGCACCACTAGATCTAGCTGTTGTAATAGTTATATCTGCAGGATTGACATCTACCTCTATGCTATCATCTACTAAAGGATACACATATACAGATGCAAATGAAGTATGTCTTTTTGCATTACTATCAAACGGAGAGATACGTACCAATCTATGAACGCCATTTTCGCCTTTTAACCAACCAAAGGCATACTCGCCATCAATTTCTAATGTAACGGTTTTAATGCCGGCCACATCACCTTCTTGATAGTTAAGTTCTTTGATTTTATAACCGTTCTTTTCTGCCCACATCATGTACATACGCATAAGCATAGCAGCCCAATCGCAACTTTCTGTGCCACCGGCACCCGCAGTTATTTGTAGTACCGCTGGTAGTTCGTCACCTTCTTCAGAAAGCATATTCTTGAACTCCATTTTTTCAAGGGTATTGATTGCCTTTTCATATTGGCGTTCTACTTCTTCTTCAGAAACTTCGCCTTCTTGTTGAAATTCAATTAATGCCTCTAAATCTGCTACCAATAGTTGTGCCGCATCATAATCATCTACCCATTGTTTTTTTGATTGGATAAACTTCATATGAGCTTGTGCTTCTTGAGGATTATCCCAAAAATCTGGCGCCAAGGTTTTCTCTTGTTCGTTTTCTATTTCTATTAATTTGGCATCAATGTCAAAGATACCTCCTTAACGCACCAAGGCGATCTAAAAGACCTTTGTATTGGTCTGTACTTATGTTCATACAATTTTATTTTTGGGTAAAAATAATACTCTTTTAAATAATGATGGTAGATATTTAAGAATACCTATTGTTGACTTTCAACAGTTACCGTGTGTATGGTCTTGTTCTTGCCCTGTGAATGAATTATTCCTTTTAGTGGAGCGCAATCATTATAGTCTTTGCCATGACAAACTTTAATGTGGTTAGTGTTGGCTAAAATATTATTTGTTGGGTCAAAACCTTTCTAGCCAATTTCTGGTATATAAGCTTCTGCCCACGCATGCATTTGAGAACCGCCAACGTAGCCGCTGTCTTGATCAAGGTATCCTGAAACATATCTAGTAGGTACACCATTAGTTCGTGCCAATGCACAAAAAAAATGGGTGAAGTCTTGACAAACTCCTTTTTTCTTAGTTATAATCTGTTTAAGTGGGGTGCCTACTTCGGTTACACCTGAGGTAAATTTTATGTACTTAAAAATATATAAGTTTAAGGCTTCAAGATTATCGAAAATAGAAATAGAATTATCAAACAAGAACAGCTGTTCTTGTTTGTTTTCTAAGGTGGTGAAAGAGGTAGATTTTAAAAAGCGTTCGTGAGTAATTTTAAAATCTGAATTATGTAGTTCATTATATGCTGCAGATATATCCGGATTTATTTTGAAATTATATGGGTCTACCTCTTCTTTTAAAAACTTAAATTTAGCTTCAAAAGTAATTTCCTTAAACTTTTTCTTTGGATGGACTCTTAATGTTTTAAAGCCATAACCGTTAATTGAATATTCAGTATTGGCAAATAATGAATTACTGAATTCTATTTCTACTTCATATTGGTTCTCGTTCTCAACCGGAATTATTAAAAATTGCCAATGTGCGTCATAAACCCAATCATCATAAATATTTTTCGCGTTATAGGTAATCTCAAATTCTCTCGGCATAAGGGCAAATATACCTCATTTAACCGGTCTAATAGTTAAAAAACTCTTCGTCTACTTTATCGCTAATATCTACTAGACTTTTTAGAATATCTTCAATGAATGATTTAATATCCTCATCTATTTCCTCAATATATTTAAACTCATATTCAGATCGTACCCTGCCTATTAAGAAAGCGGTAGAATCTTTGTTATATCGCTTTTCTGGATTAAGCATTTTTACATGCCTATTTACTTGGTTTAATGAGTTCATTACTGATCTTGGGCAGTTGGGGTTTAGAATCAAAAATTCTAATGTTGTAATGCTGGTAGGTGTTTTTTTGTAAAATCTACGCATCATATCATAAGACTCCGCACATTTTAAAAGGGTTGTCCACTCGAAACTTTTTCTGAATTTATCGTTCTCGCCTCCTTGAGAAAGTAATGCATCATTATATTTAGCATTAATCATTCTAGTAATTTGGGTGGCTCTTTCAATATTAATACCCATTGAAATTATGGCGTAGGTGGCATCATGTAAAAGAGTACCACGTATTTTGCCCCTAAGTATATCTGTCATTTCTGCCACGTTAGTAGTGAAATCATGAAGACCATTTTTTACAAAAATTTCTTTGGGGTAGTTGATGACGAAGTGGTAAAACTTGTTGATTGCCTCGTACAATTCTGTAGAGATTAAATCTCTTGCACTGTTGGCATTTTCCCTTGCAAATTTTATATTGTTGATTATAGAAGAACTGTAAGATGGATCTAGACCAATCTGATAAAGTACGTCTTCTTCTTTTAAAAATTTATCTAAATCTTTTTCAGGGTCACCAACCATAAATAACATTGATCGCAATACAAATTGGCGGTCTTGAGATTTTAGATTTGGTGCATCTAATGAAGAGAAATAATTTACATTTAAATATCTTGCTACATGTTCTGAACGTTCAATATAACGTCCCATCCAAAATAGATTATTGGCAACTCTTGCTAACATATATTTTCTTTATTTTTTTAATACCCAGGTATCTTTTGATCCTCCTCCTTGAGAAGAATTAACGATTAAATTTCCTTTTTTCAGCGCTACACGTGTCAATCCTCCTTTTAGAACAAACTCTTTGTCTTTTCCTAGAACAGTAAATGTTCTTAAGTCTACGTGACGTTGTTCAAATGATTCTGTGTCGTCAATGTAAGTAGGGTGCACTGATAATGACATTATAGGCTGAGCAACATATTTTCTTGGGCTTGCCTTAACTTCGGCTTTTACTTTTTCTATTTCTTGTTTACTTAGTCTGTTGCCAATAGATATGCCATAGCCACCTGCTTCGTCAACCGGTTTAATAACCAGTTCGTGTATGTGTTCTAATACATATTTTAATTCGTCTGGTCTACTGCAATGGTATGTGTGTACATTGTTTAGAATAGGCTCCTCGTCTAAATAGTATTTAATGATTTGTGGCATATAAGTGTATACCGCCTTATCATCTGCTACACCGGTACCTGGTGCATTGGCTAAAGTGACATTACCTTTTTTGTACGCTGCAAAAAGACCTGGTACACCAAGAACGGAATCTGGGTTAAATTCTAAGGGGTCAATAAACTGATCATCAATTCTTCTGTATATAACATCGACTTTCTCTGGACCTTTAATGGTTTTCATATAAACAAAGTCATTCTCTACAAACAAATCACGACCCTCCACAAGTTCTACACCCATGGTCTTTGCTAAATATGAATGTTCATAAAATGCAGAGTTATACATGCCCGGAGTAATTACTACAACATTAGGTATGTCTACACCTTTTGGTTTGACCGATTCTAATAGCTCTAGTAAATTTTCGGCATAATTGGTTACCGTTTGCGTTTGGT
>NZ_JBDVOT010000088.1:0-30111 GCF_039968975.1 Maribacter sp.
GAACTAAAATATTCTTTCTGTCTTTAATTATAGCTAATAGGTTTATAAGAATCCATATCACGATAAAAGTTCTCGATAAAGTAAGTATACCTGCAAGCGTAAATATAGCTTGGCCTATTAATCGATGTTTATGATTCATTATACTATAAGAAATGGCAACGCCTAGCAAACAGGTAATACCGGCAGAATTTGGATTTAAAAAAAAGCCACTATACCTGCCTTGTACAAGACCATATAGTGCGTTGGTATAAGGAAATACCAGAGCATTTAAAATTATACTCATTGCACCAATTAATAGAATATAAAAGAGGTCTTTATAAGATGAACGATGCATTACCTCTGTTATACCCAAAATTAAAACAATAAAACGAATAAATTCTTTAATTAATTCTATTTCAAAACCATAGTAATTAAAGCTACTTATGGTAAAATATAATATTGTAAACAATAAAAAAGCTATAACTGGTTTTTGTTTAGGTTTTGATTTTATAAAGTAAAAGAGTAATAATAAAGATGTAAGAATACTTACTGCAGATGATAATGATGGATTAGTGTATACCAATAAAAAACCTGGTATATTACATAATACCAAAAACAAAATCAAATATCTTAATAACTGTATTTTCAAAACTTGAATAAATTAATTTTCATTTAGTTTAACCATATCACCTAATTTGTAATCCCATTCTTCTGGTTCAATTGGTCTACAGCCACTATCATGATGAAAAGTAATTTCTCCAAAATATAATTTGTCATCGACATCGTACCAATCTATTCTAGAATAGTCGAACGGATTTGCTAATTTGTTAGATAATTCACACATTTTCTGTAATTTATTAGGAGGTGGTACGTCAAATTTAGCAGGATTAGTTTGTTTATTCTTAGAAACAGATGTCCATTTAAATGGACATCTTGTCCAGTCTGTATAATACCAGTTTCGATAGTGTTCATTTGAACCTCTACCTATATCCACTTGAATCATGTGTGCTTTACCATTAAAGCAATGAACTTTGTAATCAAGAGGAATTTTACCATCTTTAGTAATAAGTAATTTTTCTATTATAATACGAGGGACTATGTTTTTATACTGCCATTCCTTTTTAGATTTATAATAGTTGTTTTTCAGTCTTAAAGAAAATAAATTTTGTATTTCTTGATAATTAATTTTTTTCTTATCATAAACAAAAATACCACCACTACTGTCATGATTAGCTTTGATGATGGAAGGGAAATCGGGTATGTTTTCAGGTTTTATGTCACTAGGGTTTTGAGTTTCAAAATGTAAGGGAACTAAATATTCTTCTCCAATTTTTTCTTTAATATAGTTACGTACTTCGTACTTATCCGCACATTGAGTATGTATAGGTCTTCTATCGTTTAACTTTAACCAATTAATCTTTTCATTTAAAGTTTTTGGATTTTTTAAGTTTAAAGATTTTTTTCTTCTTTTCTTATAATTGTAGCGTACGACCCATTTATCTGGCCATAGGTTATCCTTACTGTAATGAAAAGTGTAAATCATTAATTTTCCAAGTAAAGTATTGTGATAAATCCAAAAAAAAATTTTTTTCATACTGTTTTATTGAAGCGTAGATTTTATAAATACGGAATAAAAGCACATTTATTGTATTTAATATTTATTCTCTTGCTTTTAATCGATTTAAGTACCAATACATAATCATACTCTTTAAAACGGTAATGATTGTAGTACATAACGCAATGCCAAATATTCCATATATATTCATTAAAAAATAGTCTAAAATTAAGTTTAAAATTAGGGCTACCAATGAAATATATGCCATTATGCTATTTTTGTTGATACTAGTTGCAAAATTAATCATTATCATACCAACAATTTTAAAGGGAATATAAGCTAGAAAAATTTTTTGAATAGTAGAAACTACTTGGGAGTCTTCTGCTGTAAATTCTTTTCTTTCAAACAAAAGGGCTACAATAAAATCAGATAATAAAATTCCAAAAACAGTTATAATTACAAGTCCAATAAAAACCCATTTTATATTTTTGAAAAGGTTTTCAAAAGCTAGTTTTCTATTGCTTAGAGCCAATTTTGTAAAATATGGAAGCAAAACATTACCCATGGCAATTAATAACAAACTACTTAAAAAAGCAGGAATTTTTAAACCATAATTAAGTGCGGCAATAGAGCCTATGACTAATTGTGCAGCAAAAAATTGATCAACAACAGAGTTCAAAGCTGTTAACAGGCCTGAGGTGATTTTTGCAGGTAATTGTTGAAATGCTATTATAATATTGCTATTTTTATAATCAGGCTTACCTAAAACTATAAGCTTCTTATATTTTGAAACAATTAATAAATATAAACAACTAGCGAAAGCCCCTAAAGTAGTACCCCACGCCAGTAATGATTCTTTAAGATGTTCTTTAAATAAAAGTACCCCTACAAGTATAAAAATTGGAGTAAAAATACCAGAAAACGAACTAAATTTATATTCTTCATTGACATTTAATAAAGCTCCGAGAGTGGAGGCAAGACCCCAAAAAAATATAGCAAATAAAAGAATGGGTAATTGTTCTTTTACTAATAAGTAAAATTCTATTGATTTGTTTGGGTATAAAACTTCTAGAAAAGTATTTGTTGATAAGTAAGTTATTACTGCAAAAAACAAACTTACAAAGACGGTAACAAACAAACTGGTTGTTTGAAAACTTCCAATGTTTCCCTTTTTCTCAAGTTCATTTATATAATTCGGTATTAATACAGTTTTGAAAGAGTTTAGAAAAACACTGTTGATGACGCCTGGTATTAATAATGCTACATAAAAGGTGTCTAATTGAAGAGACAAACCAAAATTTGCTGCTACAACAGTTTCCTTGAAAAAACCTAAAACACTTATAAATAGTGTTACTCCACTAACCAAAATTAAATTTTGTAATACTTTTTTACGTATTAATTCTTTTAATTTTAGTTTTATTGTTGATATAATAAAACCGAATTTCATGAATTTTGAAGAGTTGTGTTAATTAATTTTTCCCAATGTTTAGTGACTTTATCTTCTTCTAAATGAGTAACACTTTTTGCGGCTTTTTGCCCCATTATTTGTCTTAAGTCTTTATTACGAATTAGTTTATCAATAGTCTTTGCCAATATTTCAATATTATCAACTGGTGTCAAAAAGCCATTTACACCATCTTTAATTAATTCTTGTGGACCCGTAGGGCAATCTGTAGATATACAGGGTAAACCCATGTACATAGCTTCTGTTAAAGCATTTGGGAACCCTTCAAATCGACTGGGGAAAATAAAAATTTTTGATTTTAGGAGGTAATTGGAAATATAATTATTACGTCCATTTAGGATGATTTTATCTTCCATTTCAAGTTCTTTAATTAGGCTGGTATACTCTTTTCTTTTTGGACCCTCTCCTAATAAATGTAATTGCCAGTTAGGTGCATTAACTTGAGCAAAAGCTCTAATGGCTATATCTTGTCCTTTTTGTCGATTTAAACTACCTACATTTAGAATAATATTTTCTTTATGAATTCTAAGATTTTTTTTTGCCTCGGAATGATTTTTTGAAATAGGATTAGCCAAAATTTTAATCTTTTCTTCTTTCATAGTATTCTTGAAAAAATCGAATATAGGTTTAGTTTGAACGACTAATATATTTGTTTTGGGGTATGTAATTCTTCGCATGACTTTCCAGAAATTAGATATACTAGCAAGAGGGGGATAATTTCTTTCACTTACAATTACGGGTATTTTTAATGCTTTTGCTGTAAAAATTGCTAAAACATTAGACTCTGTCATAAAACCTATAATAATATCTATAGACTCATTTTTACAAATTTTTTTTATATCCTTATATAAATAGCAGTTTGTTTTTAATGAGTTTAGAAGCTTGTTTTTCAATCTGAATTTGTGATCCTTACATGCGATAACTTTAATATTTTCTTTTAATTTATAGAAGGGTTTGTCATTTATTATAGTAATTATAGTAATATTGAAATTATTGCATAATCCATTGGATAAAGTAGATACAACCCTTTCTGCTCCTCCAGAATTTAAAGAATAGATTAAAAAAGCAATGTTTTTTTTCATTTTTATAAAGGGCTAAAGGTAATAGATTATCTGAAATTGTTTTATAAAAGTTTTTTGCTGATAAATAGACATGGTGATCTGAAATTAGAATTAAGAAAAATCTAATTTTCAGTATATAACGTACAAAACGGATAGAAATTATTTGTCAAAAAAAAAAGACGTTCATTTGAACGTCTTTTACTTCTATCAAGTTAGGTTATATTTACTTCGTAATTGAGGCGAAAAACACTTCAATATTAGTGTAGCCATCTCCATCATGATCATCATTTGGTTTTTTACTTAAATTTCCAAAATAACTCTTTTCCCATTCGTCAGCCATTCCATCATAGTCAGTATCATATGAAGAGGAATGAGAAGAGCTTGGTTTTACTGGTATAGACAAAGAGCTAAATGACCCTGTGTTGTTATTGTAGTCAGCTATAGCTTCTTCATCAGTACTATCTCTAAAAAGACTATTTCCGACACCATTGATAACTCTATTTTCAATTCCTGATATTGTGGTTTCCCAGTTATTCTTTACGCTATTAGTTATAACTCTATTTGAAGACTTATATTCGACAACATCTGTTCCATAGATTGAATTTGTATGAGGGTTTAATTGGAAATTATTTGCAACATAAAAAGCACCATCAGTTATTTTTGCATTTGGGTTGTTATATTTATTAGCTTTCCAAGCAATAGCGATATTTCGAGGCAGATGATTGATAAAGGATTTGTAAATATTTCCAATTACATCTATTCTATTTCCCCAAACCATATTCATTCCCTCTTCATAGCCATAAGTGATATTATTTATAAATTCCGAAGTTTCTTCATTAATGCCATAACCAACTAATGCATTTCTTTCTCCAGTATGAGACATATAGTTTCCTATGAAAGAAAAATTAAAATTATTTCTTCCAAATAAAAATGTGTAACTGTTATTAGCATTGGTAATCATAGAATTTTGTATGGTAACATTATTTACACCTTCACAACTAAGATTTTCGTCATCTCCATTAGATAGTGAAACATGGTCTACTATTATATTGTTCATGTCATAATCAGAGCTATGCCAATTTAATATCCTTAAACAATCAAAATCTGTATCTATATTATCATTACTATTAACTCTTATAGATATATGTCTTATAATTACTTCTTTGCAAAAGACTTCAAAGCTACTTCGTCTAATTGTAATTCCAGGATAAGGTGCGGTCTCACCAGCTATAGTGACATTTTCTAAGCTTTTATTCTTTTCCGGATTAGAACTTCCAAGAAATAATGGTTCAGTAAGATTGATATCTCCCCCGACATCAAAAACAATAGTTCTAGGACCAGTTGTTTCAATTGCTTCTCTTAAACTCCCGTTTCCATCATCATTTAGATTCGTAACATGTATGATTTGTCCTCCACGACCACCAATAGTATTTCTTCCAAAGCCTTCTGCTCCGGGGAATGCAAATAATTGACCCATATCAAAACTTTGATTTTCATTTATATTTGATTCGCTTGATTCGGGGTCAGTACTACTAACGGTAACCGTAGCTTCTTCTTGAGTAACAGTTCCTGTTTCTTCGTCTACAACTTCAGCAGTATACGTAAATGTATCTTCTGTAGGGGTTTCGTCTTGTCTATTAGCGTCCTCTGAAGATGTTGTTTCTTCCGGGGTTGTTTCCTCCGGGGTTGGTTCTTCGGGAGTTGTTTCCTCAGGAGTTGTTTCCTCTGGAGTTGATTCCACTGGAGTTGTTTCTTCTGGAGTTGTTTCTTCTGGGGTAGTTACTGCTCCCGACCTATAAGTTAATGTGTTGTCATCATTAATGGTGACAAAACCATTAATAGGCGTAGAGGTTTCAATAATGGTAATGTTGGCGTTAGCATCTAAATTATCATTGTTTAACACATCCATTAAAATAGTATTTTGACCAGGAGCCATATAAAAACTATCGTTGGTAAGTATTGTTAAACTTTGAAGATCATCATTATCATTAATGACATATTCAGATAAAAGATCGGCATCTTTACTACATGAGAATAGAAAGAAAAAGGCAAACAAAGATATGCCCATTTTTGAAGTAAAACGTAGAAACTTTGACATAAGTAGGTAAATTGCTTTTTGCATTAAAAATAATAACTATTTGGGTTGCAATAATAATCTAATATTTTTTTGTGTCGATGAAATAACCATTTTTTTCGATGAACTGCATGTTGGTTTTTTTGGGGTACTTGTAGTCTAACGCTTTTAATGATTTTTTATTTGTTCTTTATCTTGATAATCGATTAAAGGTAAATACCTTAAGAATAGATGAGATTTTTATTTGCAACCCTTGTGTTACGTAGCAAGTCGGTTAATTGGATGTTTTTGATCGATGAAATACCTCTTTATTATTAGAAAATCGACTAAATACCACTTTTGTTAACATCTCTATAAGAAAAACCCCAACACTTTTGTCTCATTTAAGAATTTGTTTGATGCTAAAAATAGAATTGGAAGTAATAACGCTATGTTAGAGTTTCTAGATTATTAAAATGAAAATCCTGTATAAATTTCAATTTATACAGGATTTAATCTTTTCTCAAAAATTGAGATTATAATGCTCGAACACTTAGGTTAAGCTCTTCAATTCAATGCTTCAAGAGCTCATCTCAGTGTTGTTGACCTAGAATTTGATGGTTCTATTTTGATAATGCTTTATGAATATGCAAAGCGCAGATTTGCTAAAAGTGAATATTAAAGTCTTGCGTCAACATCTTTCTTTAGAATGCCTTTTACGTCATATAAAACACCTTCTGGGTTTAATAAACTTCTTAATTCCATTTCCAAAAACTCTTTATGAGCTACAGTAAGAACGATAGCGTCGAATTTTTCTTCAGGTAATTCTTTAACGACCTCCATTTTGTATTCATGTGCAACTTCTTTTGCAGAAGCCCAAGGGTCATATATGGTAACTTCAGTTCCGTAAGACCTTAGATTACTAATAACATCGACAGCTTTCGTATTTCTAACGTCTGGGCAATTTTCTTTAAAAGTGATACCTAAAACAAGAATTTTACTTCCTTTAATTTTTATATCTCTTTGAACCATAAGTTTTACGACTTCAGAAGATACGTATTTGCCCATAGTATCGTTCATGCGTCGGCCTGCTAAAATAATTTCTGGATGATAGCCAAATTCTTGTGCTTTTTGAGCTAGATAATAAGGGTCAACACCAATACAATGGCCGCCTACTAGACCTGGTTTAAAGGGTAGGAAATTCCATTTAGTGCCGGCAGCTTCTAAAACATCATGTGTGTCAATATCCATTAAGTTGAAAATCTTAGCCAGTTCATTAACAAAGGCAATGTTAATGTCTCTTTGCGAATTTTCAATAACCTTTGCAGCTTCGGCAACTTTAATTGTTGGTGCTAAATGTGTACCTGCAGTAATTACGGAGGCATACAAAGCATCTACTTTTTTTCCTACTTCTGGGGTAGAGCCAGAGGTTACTTTTAAAATTTTTTCTACAGTATGTTCCTTGTCGCCTGGATTAATGCGTTCTGGAGAGTACCCGGCAAAAAAATCTTGATTATATACCAAGCCAGTTTCTGTTTCTAAAACAGGAATACATTCGTCTTCGGTAACACCAGGGTATACGGTAGATTCATATATAACAGTGTCGCCTTTCTTTAAAACTTTACTAACTGTTTCTGATGCCTTATATAAAGGAGTTAAAATAGGTCGGTTTGTACTGTCTACTGGCGTCGGTACTGTTACGATATAATAATTACAGTCTGCGATATCGTCGATTTGATTACTGCAGAACAAGCCGGTATCCATTTTGGGATTGTCTTTTAAAACCCCTTGTAAAATGTCATCTTCAACTTCTAAAGTGCTATCGTGCCCTTTTCGAAGTTCTGCTATACGGTCCGTATTGATGTCAAAACCAATAACGGGATACTTTGTAGCAAATAACCTAGCTAGTGGCAGCCCTACGTAACCTAATCCAATAATTGCTATTTTTATATCTTTCATAATAATTATATCATGGTTACAATAAGTAACCTTAATTTATTTATAAGTTACGATAAGCAACTTTTTAAAATTTATTTTAACTCTTAAAACTTTATTTCAAATTCTCCCAATACCATTTAACCGCCTCTTTAAGCCCGGTTTTTATGTCAAATTGAGGATTGTAATTTAGTAATTCTTTTGCTTTGTCTACAGAAGCTAAAGAATGTGGTACATCGCCAGCTCTAGTTGGCCCGTATACATTTTTAATATCTTTTATTTTAGGATCGTATTCGGCTAAATATTCTTTTAAGAGTTCAGTTAGCTCGTTTAAATCTGTACGTTCACCATAAGCCGTGTTATATACGGTATTCATCGCGTTTTGGTTCTCAGATACCATTGCTCTCACATTCATTTGAATAACATTGTCTATATAGGTAAAATCTCTAGAAAAAGAACCATCGCCATTGATAACGGGAGATTCATGTTTCATGAGCTGCATCACAAATTTTGGAATTACTGCAGCATAAGCACCGTTAGGATCTTGTTTTCTTCCAAAAACATTAAAATAGCGTAAACCTATAGTTTCTATATCATATGTTTTGCTAAAAACATCGGCATATAATTCATTTACATATTTAGTAATAGCGTAGGGGGAGAGCGGTTTACCAATTATATCTTCAACTTTAGGCATGTTAGTAGAATCGCCATAGGTAGATGAGCTTGCTGCATATATAAACCGTTTTACTTTGGCATCTCTTGCAGCGACCAACATGTTTAAAAAACCAGAAACATTTACGTCATTACTGGTAATTGGATCGTTTATAGATCTTGGTACTGATCCCAATGCCGCTTGGTGTAAAATGTAATCTACATCGGCACATGCTTTTTGGCAATCATCTAAATTTCTAATATCACCTTCTATCAAAGTAAATTTAGAATTTTCTATGAAAGGGGCTACATTTTCACGTTTGCCAGTAGCAAAATTATCTAAACAGGTAACTTGGTTTCCGTTTGCTAATAAAGCATGACATAAATTAGAGCCTATAAAGCCGGCTCCGCCAGTAACTAATATGTGAAAACTTGAATTTAGATTGTAAAGGTTCATTTAAAATTTGATTGTTTGTTTTTAATAAAATTCATTGTTCGTTTTTTGTTTGCCATGTTAAATCAGAAATATTAATTAATGTTTTTGGCAACCAATTTGGCGGCTTCCCAGTGACCTAAACAGGTCCAATGTGCATCATGATCAAAAGACCAATTTTTATTATCCTCTGCCTTAAGTATAAGTATATTAAAATTGTTTTCTTTCAATAATCTAATAATTTCTGAATTAGGATTTGGTCTTAAAACTAAAGTAATGTTCTTTTTATTGTATTTATTGTTGCTATATGACAATAATTTGTTGATTTCATTTAACTCTGTTTTACTTACAGAATGCGAAGTTTTAGTTTTTACGGTGGGAGATGTTTTAGCCTTATGCCGTCCACCAACATAATAGTTGGTATATAAGTAATATATAAATTTCCAGTTATACAGTATTTTTTTTATTCCAGCAGATTTAATTTGGCCTGGTATTATTTTGTTGGTTTTACTATTGTACTGTGTAATGTCGGACATTTTTTTGATCTCTGAGATACTTTCCGTAAAATCTGAATCATGTACATAAATCAGTTGTTTAATAGGGTTAAGAGAATCTAAGTGTGTAGCTATTTGCAGGGCTTCTATAAAAGAGATGCCTGACCTGGATACTTCGTAAAAATTATATTTTGGCTGTAACTTTTTTAAAACCATAGATTGACGGCAAGAATCTGGATTCATGAAATTCTCAATATAGGAATCGCCAATAATCGTTATCAAATTGTTATGTGAATCTGGTAAATCTCCAGGCCATCCATCTTTGTTTATGTGCCAAGTATGTGTACCGCCAACCCAAAACCCATTTTGATTTGGTTTGTATTTTTGAATATCGTTCTTGTCAATAACCCGACTGGGTATGTCTGAAGTAGTGTAAAATGCACGAGATATACATTCACCAAGAAGTAACCCTATGATACAGAACAGAAAGAAATTTCTAAAGAGTATTTTCATGCTATTAAAATTGGAAATATATAAATTCTTGTTCTTGACCAGCGAATAAAAATAATATCAGAATTATACCGTAATAAAACGACCACCTTAAATATTTAGGTAATACATTAATACGTTCTATGGCAAATTGTGATGAGCGCCCTAGCCATTCTATAATTAATAGCATGAGTATTAGGAAGGGAAGTTCTGTAGGTACTGAAAAAGGAACAACTTGACTATTGCCTTTAAAAATATGAAGAATATAGTCAAAAGCATTATGTACAGAGTTTGCCCTAAAGAATATCCAAGCGAATACAGTTAACGTAAAAGTTATTGCAATTTGGGTAGTTTCTTTTAGGTTTGGTAGCCACCTGTCCTGTGCTACGTTATTGGTGTTTAGTCTATTTTTATTACGTAATAGTAATGGTAGAAAATATAATGCGTTCAATAGGCCCCAAATAATAAAGGTCCAATTTGCGCCATGCCAAAATCCACTGACCAGAAAAATAATAAAGGTGTTCCTGATTTTCATTTTCATACCACCTTTACTTCCTCCTAACGGAATGTAGAGGTAATCCCTAAACCATGTAGATAAGGAAATGTGCCATCTTCTCCAAAATTCAGCTATATCTCTTGAGAAATAAGGGAAGGCAAAATTTTGCATAAGGTTAAAGCCAAACAAACGAGATGTACCAATGGCAATATCTGAATATCCACTGAAATCGCCATAAATCTGAAAAGTAAAGAATATTGCCCCAAGAATTAAGTTTCCAGATGAATAATCTGTGTGGTCATTAAAAATAATGTTGGCATATGTTGCACAGTTATCCGCAATGATAACTTTTTTAAATAGCCCCCAAAGTATTTGTCTTAAACCTAGTATGGCTTGGTGGTAATTGAAAACCCTCTTGTTATAAAATTGAGGTAGTAAATTGGTAGCTCTTTCAATTGGTCCTGCTACCAATTGCGGAAAGAAGCTAACAAAAGCTGCAAATGCGATCAAATTTTTAGTTGGCTCCAATTTTTTCTTGTAGACATCAATAGTATAGCTCAACGTTTGAAATGTGTAAAAGCTAATGCCAACAGGCAAAATGATGTTTAAGGTATTGGGTTGAATTTCTTTGCCAAAGAATGAAAAAGCATCTGTAAAACTGTGAACGAAGAAATTGTAATATTTAAAAAATCCTAGAAATCCTAAATTTATAATTATACTTAGCCATAGGTATAATTTTCTTTTTCCATTATTGATTTCATTTTTTAAAAGCCTACCTATGCTATAATCTACAAGGGTGCTAAAAAGGATGAGTGATAGAAATCGCCAATCCCACCAGCCATAAAATAAATAACTTGCTACGACAATTAAGAAATTTTGTAACCTTAGGTTTTTCTGACAAATAAACCAATATAGAACAAAAACAATTGGTAGAAAGACAGCAAAATCTATGGAATTAAAAAGCATCTAATCGTTAGTTGTAAAGTTTTTTTTAAAAAAATCAGTCGCATTCTAAGAATTTAAATAATATCCCTTATACCATTCTACAAAATGTTGAACACCTGTTTTTATAGGAGTGTTAGGGCTGTAATTGTAATCTGCTATTAAATCATCTACATTGGCCCAAGTTCTTTCAACATCGCCAGGTTGCATAGGGTACATGTCTTTTTTTGCCTCGGTATTTAAGCTTTCTTCAATAGCGGTAATAAAGTCCATCAATTTAACAGATTTACTATTCCCAATATTATAAATTTTAAATAAACCTTCTTTCTTTTTTTGTTCCGTAACAGGTTTTTGAATAATTCGCACAACACCTTCGGTAATATCATCAATGTATGTGAAATCTCGTTCTAATTTGCCGTTGTTGAAAACCTTAATAGGTTTGTCATTAACAATGGCATCAGTAAATAAAAACATGGCCATATCTGGTCTGCCCCACGGTCCATACACAGTAAAGAACCGTAACCCTGTTGTTTTAAAACCATATAAATGCGCATATGTATGCGCCATTAATTCATTGCTCTTTTTTGTTGCGGCATACAAACTAATGGGGTGGTCTACATTGTCACTAGTTTCAAAAGGTATTTTTTCGTTTAAACCATAGACACTTGAGCTACTAGCGTAGACCAAGTGTTTAATTTTATGATGACGACAACATTCTAAAATATTTAAAAAGCCTACTACGTTGCTATCTACATACGCTTCTGGGTTTTCTAAACTATAGCGTACACCGGCTTGGGCCGCTAAATTGCAAACCTTGTCAAATTTTTCTGCCGTAAAAAGTGTTGGAAGATTCTCGCGATCCTCTAAATTTAAACGGATAAATGAAAATTGAGAATTACTTTCACTAATAGCAATTTTGTTAAAAACTTCAGCCTTGCCTTTAGAGATACCTAATTCCTTTAATCTATCATACTTTAAATTTACATCGTAGTAATCGTTGATGTTATCTAAACCAACAACGGTATGCCCACTTTTTAAAAGAGATTTAGAAACAAAAAAGCCTATGAAACCGGCAGCACCCGTAACTAAGATTTTCATGATTGCCCTATTTTGTAATAATTAAATCCTATGGAATTCATGGTTTCATGGTCTAACAAACGTCTTCCGTCAAAAACAAACGCAGGTTTTAGCATTTGGTCATAGATGCTTGTCCAATCATAAGTTTTAAACTCGTCCCATTCTGTTAATATGGCAACAGCATGTGCTTCTTTTGTAGCATCTATAGGGTCATTACTGACTTTTAATAGTCTTCTGTTTTCTTCTGGAGAGCGTGTTCCTAAATAATCTAAATCTGCATAAATTCTTTCTGCAGTTACCTTTGGGTCGTATACTGTAATTTCAGCGTTCTCATCTAATAAAGCATCTGCAACAGCTATTGCCGGAGATTCTCTTGTATCATTGGTATCTTTTTTAAATGCCCAACCATAAAGAACAATTTTTTTGCCTGAAATGGTATTGTATAAAGAAGAGATAATATGTTCTGCAAAACGACTTTTTTGATAATCGTTTGCGATAATTACTTGTTCCCAGTAATCTGCTACTTCGGTAAGACCGTAAGAACGAGCAATGTAAACTAGATTTAAAATATCTTTTTGAAAACAAGACCCCCCAAAACCTACGGATGCATTTAAGAATTTAGATCCAATACGGCTGTCATAACCAATAGCTCTAGAAATCTCTTGAATATTGGCATCTGTTTTTTCACACAATGCAGATATGGTATTGATGGAAGATACTCTTTGTGCTAAAAATGCATTTGCCACTAATTTAGATAATTCTGAAGACCATACATTTGTCTGCAAAATTCTATCTTCTGGTAACCATTGGGCATAAATAGAACTTAAGGTGTCTTTTGCTTCTTGACCTGAAGGTGTATCATCACCACCTATTAAAACCCTGTCTGCATTTAAAAGATCATCTATAGCTGTGCCTTCAGCTAAAAATTCAGGATTGGATAATATTTCAAAATTTACTTGGTTACCCGTATGTTGCAAAATACTTTTTATGGCACTAGCTGTACGTACAGGTAAGGTTGATTTTTCTACGACTATTTTATCGTCTTTTGCAACCTTAGCGATATTTCTTGCACAAAGTTCAACAAATTTTAAATCGGCAGCTTGCCCTTTTCCTTTACCATAGGTTTTGGTAGGGGTGTTTACCGAAATAAAAATAATCTGAGCTTCATCGATTGCTTTATCGACTTCAGTTGAAAAAAATAGATTTTTATTTCTAGCCTTGCCAACAATTTCCTTTAAACCAGGCTCATATATAGGGAGGTTGTCTAGGTTGTCATCGTTCCAACTATCAATTCTTTCTTGGTTGATGTCTACAACGGTTACTTTAATATCTGGGCATTGACTTGCGATAACTGACATGGTAGGGCCACCTACGTAACCAGCGCCAATACAGCATATATTTGTAATTTTTTTCATATTTTTAAATTGAAACTTTTGCAAAATTTGCAAAGATAAATGAATAAGTAATATTTAGTCGTTTAAGGGGTGATTTAATAGTTTTTATGTTTTTTTTACTTGAAATAATAATAAGATAAAATTAAAACAGTTAATCATGAGTAGGATTCAATGAAAATTAAAATCTTCCATATGATGAACTGCATTTTTGATAGTTTAGTATGATTTCATCCTATAATTTTGAATTTGAAAGTATTTTCTGTAATCATTTTTTGTGCTTACTATCATTGACCTATCTTCGTAATATCTAAATAATAATATTTTGAAAAAAGTTTTAATTACCGGTGGAGCTGGATTTTTAGGATCCCATCTCTGCGACCGTTTTATAAAAGAAGGCTATCATGTAATAGCTATGGATAATCTCATAACGGGAGATATCAAGAATTTAGAACATTTATTCCCTTTAGAACAGTTTGAATTTTTTCACCATGATGTTTCTAAATTCGTTCATATAGCCGGAGATTTAGATTATATTTTACACTTCGCATCACCTGCAAGCCCTATAGATTATTTGAAAATACCTATTCAAACTTTAAAAGTAGGAGCACTTGGTACACATAATCTGTTAGGTTTAGCAAAAGAAAAAAATGCAAGAATATTAATTGCATCTACTTCTGAGATTTACGGTGACCCTTTAGTTCATCCGCAAACAGAAGAGTATTATGGAAATGTAAATACTATAGGTCCTCGTGGAGTTTATGACGAGGCTAAACGTTTTATGGAGTCAATTACTATGGCTTATAATAGGTTTCATGGTGTAGAGACCAGAATTGTAAGAATATTTAATACATATGGTCCAAGAATGAGACTGAACGATGGGCGTGTTATTCCTGCATTTATCGGTCAGGCTTTAAGGGGTGAAGATTTGACAGTTTTTGGGAAAGGTGACCAAACAAGGTCTTTTTGTTATGTAGATGATGAAGTGGAGGGCATTTATAGGTTGTTGTTAAGTGATTATGATCAACCTGTTAATATTGGTAATCCACATGAAATTACAATTAAAGATTTTGCAGAAGAAATAATTAAGTTAACTGGTACAACGCAGAAAGTTATCTATAAACCATTACCGCAAGATGACCCTATGCAACGCCAACCAGATATTTCTAAAGCAAAGGATATTTTAGGATGGGAACCAAAGGTTCTAAGGGAAGAAGGGATGAGAAAGACGTATGAGTATTTTAAATCATTGCCTTCTGATGATTTATATAAGAGAGATCATAAAGATTTTAGTACTTATAATAAGGTGTAGGTTGTTGCGTTATACTATCTAAAATTGCGATAAATGTATAAATTATACTATAAATAGCAGTGATTCTGGTGTTTTTGTAGAGTTTTAATTTGCTTCATTCATAGGTCTAAGGAAATAGTTCGTTAAAAGGTAAGAATTTACTTTAAAAGTTTTTGTAAAAGTAATTGAACGATTAATTTTTGGGATTAAACGAATTAAGATATCGTAATTTAAGATTAGATTTAAGTTGACGTACATTTACTCAAATATTAAAAGAACAAAGTGATAGATACAAAGGAAAAAATATGGTTATCCTCTCCTCACATGGGTGGGGCGGAACAGGATTATGTGAATCAGGCCTTTGAAACTAATTGGATTGCACCTTTAGGACCTAACGTTAATGCTTTTGAGCATGCGATTAGAAGTCAATTAGGTGATAAAGTGCATGTAGCTGCTTTAAGCTCAGGTACAGCTGCAATTCATTTGGGTCTTGAACTTTTAGGAGTAAAACAAGGTGATGAGGTGTTATGTCAAAGTTTTACCTTTTCGGCTTCAGCAAACCCAATAATGTATTTAGGGGCTACTCCGGTTTTCGTTGATAGCGAAGTGGATACTTGGAACATGTCTCCTGAACTTTTAAGAAAAGCGATTGAAAATAGAATTTTGGAGAAAGGATTGCCAAAAGCGATTATCGCTGTTCATCTTTATGGTATGCCATATAAGGTAGATGAAATTCATGCCATTGCCAAAGAGTTCAATATACCGGTATTGGAAGATAGTGCAGAAGCATTAGGTAGTGCTTATATGAACAGGCCTTGTGGAGCTTTTGGAGATATAGGCGTACTTTCTTTTAATGGAAATAAAATAATTACAACCTCAGGTGGTGGAGCTTTAACAGCAAAAAGCAAGGCTTTGACGGATAAAGCAATATTTTTAGCTACACAAGCAAGAGATGATGCACCACATTATCAACATTCCAATGTTGGTTATAATTATAGATTGAGCAATGTTTTAGCAGGTATTGGTCGTGGTCAGATGGAAGTTTTACAAGATCGAGTTGATTCTAGAAGAAGTAACTTTGAATTTTATAAAAATGAATTAGCTTCTTTAAAAGAAATTGAATTTTTATACGAAACAGAAGGGTGTTATTCAAACAGATGGTTAAGTTGTGTGCTTACACCTTCTTTTGAAATTAGAGAGCGAATTAGATTGGCATTGCTTGAAGAAAACATTGAGTCCAGACCATTGTGGAAACCACTGCATATGCAACCTGTATTTAGTGAGTATAAAAAATTTACCGACGGCACTTCCGAAAACTTGTTTAGTCGTGGTCTTTGTCTGCCAAGTGGTAGTAACCTAAGTGCAGAAGATTTGAAACGTGTTTCGGATTGTATTAAAAAAGTACTGTTATGATATTAAGATTCTTAAACTATACTTCACAACGTTATGCCTCTAAATGGCTGGTTTTATTTATAGACCTGCTTATTGTTGGTTTTTCGTTTGTGTTGTCTTATTTGATTAGATTTAATTTGACCTTTAATTTTGATGTTCAAAATTTATTGGTACAATTACCTTTGGTTATTCTTACCGCTTTACTTTCATTTGTAATTGTAGGTTCTTATAATGGTGTTGTACGCCATACAGGTGTTAGAGATGTTTATAATATTTTCAATGCAGTTTGTTTATCCAGTATCATTTTAATATTCATAGTAATAGGGAATAGGGAAGTAGCTTTTATAAACAGCTTTACGGTACCGTTATCTATTATCATCATTAATAGTTTAATCACATTTGTGGTATTAACAGCGTCAAGATTTGCTTTTAAATCATTGTATAATCGTATTAATGGTAGTTTAAAAGTTAATAAGCATGTTTTAATTTATGGGGCTGGGGAATCTGGAGTGCTTACCCGTAGCGCTATTACTAACCATTCTAAAAGTAGATATAAGGTAGTTGGATTTATAGATAGGGATGTTAAAAAAATAGGTAAGAATATAAACGGGGTTCCTGTATTTGCAAGAAAATCGTTGACTGAAGCTTTTATTGTTAAAAATAATATTTCAGAAATTATATTTTCTATACAGAATATAGATTCTGCCAAATTGCGTAAAACTGTTGAAGGACTTGTAGATTTACCTATAGTTGTTAAAATTGTACCGCCAATTGAAGATTGGATCAATGGCGAACTAAAGGTGTCTCAAATTAAACAAGTTCAAATAGAAGATTTACTGGATAGAGCACCGATTACGATAAAAAACAGTAAAATTTCCATGGAATTGATGAATAAATCAATAATGGTTACTGGTGGTGCTGGGTCAATTGGTAGTGAAATAGTTCGCCAGATTTGTAATTATTCTTACAAGTCGCTTATTGTTTTAGATTCAGCAGAATCTGCACTTTATGATTTGCAACAAGAATTAAAACAAAATGGGTTTCATAATTTTATACCTATTGTAACGGATATTAGAGATAAGAATAGAATGAATGCATTATTTAGCGAGCATAAACCAAATGTAGTGTTTCATGCCGCAGCATATAAGCATGTTCCTTTAATGGAATACAATTCTTACGAGGCAATTAAAATTAATATTGGCGGAACCAAAAATGTAGCAGACTTATCTGTAATACATAATGTCGAGAAATTTGTTTTTGTATCAACGGATAAAGCAGTGAACCCTACTAATGTAATGGGGGCAACCAAGCGTATTGCTGAAATGTATATTAGTTGTATGCAAAAAGAAAATAAAACTAGATTTATTACTACACGTTTTGGTAATGTTTTAGGTTCTAATGGATCGGTAATTCCTTTATTTAGAAAACAAATAGAAAAAGGTGGACCATTGACATTAACCCATAAAGATATTACACTTTATTTTATGACAATACCAGAAGCATCTCAATTAGTGTTAGAAGCTGGTGCTATGGGTGATGGTGGTGAGATATTTATTTTTGATATGGGAGAGTCTGTGAAAATATTTGATCTGGCAAAAAATATGATCAAACTTTCGGGCTTAAGATACCCAGAAGATATTGATATTAAAATTACCGGGTTACGCCCAGGAGAAAAGTTATATGAAGAGCTTTTGGCAAATGGAGAAAATACTTTGCCGACATATCATCAAAAGATTAAGATTAGTAAAGTTCGTGATGTTGAATATGCAAAAGTAAGATCTAAAATTGATGAATTGTGTATTACCAATATGTTCTTTAGCGGTAATACTGTTAAGTTGATGAAGGAGATTGTGCCAGAATATGTTTCTAAAAATTCGGATTTTTGCGAGTTGGATAAAGCAGGCAACCCTACGGATGGAAAGAACATTGCTCCCCTTAAAATTGTTCAACCTTAATTATAAAACACTAAACATTACTAACATTCTAGAATAATGAATTTATTGAAAACAAAAATTAAAAATTTCGTATTAATATTAAGTGTAGGTTTATTTATAGCTTCATGTGCCTCTAAACAAGATATTGTTTATTTTCAAGATGCGCAAGATTATGAGACTATTGTTAGTGATAATTCTCATGTAAACACGTATAAGGTTGATGATGTAATTTCAATTAATGTTTCTACTTTAGACTCTGAAGCAAGTTTACCTTTTAATGTATTTAAAGGTGTAATGACCAATGGGTCTAGACCGGAGCAGTTAGACTATATTATAGACAAACAAGGTAATATTGATTTTCCGGTACTTGGTGAAATTAAAATAGTAGGTTTGACTCCTGATGAAACTAAAAATCTTTTAAAGGAAAAATTGCAGCCTTATCTAAAAGACCCAATTATTAATATCAGATTGGTAAACTTTTCTGTAACTGTTTTAGGTCAGGTTAATAGGCCTGGAACTTATTTTGTAAATGGAGAACAAATTACCGTTTTAGAAGCTATAGGTTTAGCAAATGACCTTAATATAAAAGGTATGCGTGACAATGTTTTGGTCATTAGAGATTTTAATGGAACTAAAGTATATACACGAATAGATTTAACTAGTAAGGAGGCATTGAGTTCTCCTGTTTATTATTTAACTCAAAATGATGTAGTGTACGTGGAACCTAATAAATCTGCTGTTACGTCTTCTACCTTAGACGGTAGAGCAGGTATTGCTATTTCTGTTGCTTCATTATTAATTACAACTACTTTAATACTTATCAATAACAATAATTAATAGAGATTTTTTAGCTACCCATTTCAAAGCTTTCCTATGAGTTTTTCAGACAAAAAAGAAGATATCAAGAATGTAATTTCCACCTATGTAAAACATTGGAAATGGTTTATTTTATGTGGCTTTATAGCTTTAGTAATTGCTTATGTGAATATTAGATATACTACACCAGAATACTCGGTAAATTCTCAAATACAAATCGTTCAAGAAAAAAACTCTGGAAATGAAATGAGTGTTTTTCAAGACCTAGGTGTTTTTGGCGGATCTTCTAAACAGGTAGAAGATGAAATCGAAATATTAGCATCTAGATCTAATTTTATAGAGGTTGTAAAAGAACTGGGTGTCAATGTAAGAATTATGGCTTTAGGAAATATAATAAACTCTGAAGTTTATTCTAACCCTCCTGTAAAAATGAATTTTATTGCCGCAGATTCTACGGTTAATAATTCTAGTTATAGTTTTTTTATAGAGTTTTCCTCAGCTAACACTTTTGGTTTTACAGAAGATGAAAATGTTCCTTCTAAAATTTATTCTTATGGTAGTGGTATTTCTACTCCAATTGGGGATATGGTCATTACACCTAATGTCAAAGACCCCAAAAGTTTAATTGGAAAAAGATATCAAGTTTCTCTTAGTCCGGTGGAAAAGGTTGCAAGATCATTAAAAACTGCAGTGAAAATTTCAGTGAGTGCAGAATTTTCTAATATCTTAGATGTATCAATGACTAGTGCTATACCTGAAAAAGCAAAGGATATCATAGATAAGTTAATTGAAATTTACAATAGAAATGCAGTCGATGAAAAAAAGCGTATTGCAGATACTACTTCTGACTTCATTAACAATCGAATTCAATTAATATCTGGTACCTTATCTAATGTAGATAAAGATGCTCAAGAATTATTGACAGAAAAAGGGATGACCGGTTCTGGTATTGAAGTTGGTGCCGCTGTTCAAGTTAGTGCAAGTAGTCGTTCTAATTTAGAGAATGCAAAGGTACAGTTGCAAATGGTTAGTGGATTAAAAGATTATGTTACCGGTGAAACGGGTTATGATGAAATGCCTGTAGTTGATGTTGGTAGTGGAGCTTTGAGTCAGGCTACGGTTCAATATAATGCATTGGTGGCAGAACGTAAACGATTATTGAAAAGTTCTAATGAGCAAAACCCTATGATTGTTAATCTTGATGAACAATTAGATGGTATTAAAAATACCATGCAGTCAAGCCTAAATTCTCTAGAACGAAATGTGGGGATGAATGTTAGTACGCTTCAAAGTCAGTTAGGCAGAATTCAAGGTACTATATATTCTGCACCTGAAAACCAACGAGAATTAAGAAATATTACTAGAAAGCAAGAGACAACAGAGTCTTTATATCTGTATTTATTACAAAAAAGAGAAGAATCGCAAATTGCATTTGCTTCAGCTTCGCCTAAATCAAATGTAATTGATAAAGCTTATATTTCTAGCCCAACGCCTGTAAAACCTAAAAAAGCCATTACATATTTGGCAGCTTTAATGTTAGGGTTGTTGTTGCCTTTTGGGGTGATTTATGGTAAGGACCAGTTAGATACAAAAATTCAGAATAAACATAGTTTAGAGAAGTTTACTAAAGATATTCCTGTCTTAGGTGAATTGCCAAGTCTTTCTAAAAAAGACAGTAAAATTATTATCAATGATGATCGTTCTGTCCTTGCGGAAGCATTAAGAATCATACGTGTTAATTTAGATTTTCTTATTAAGACAAAACGTGCTAGTAATAGTAATAAGAATAATGTTATTTATGTTACGTCAAGTACACCAGGCGAGGGTAAAACGTTTGTTTCATCTAATCTTTCAATGATTTTGGCCAGTACTAATAAAAAGGTGTTATTAGTTGGTGCAGATATTAGAAATCCTAAATTATATACTTTCTTTTCGGGAGATTCTGTTGATAAATTGAAAACCCCGTCTAGGAATAAAGATGCTGGTTTAACCGAGTATTTATTGGATGACTCCATACAGGTTAAAGATATAATAAGACCAATGCTGGTACATCATAATACTATTGATGTCATTTACTCGGGTAAAATCCCGCCGAATCCTGCAGAATTGTTGATGAGTTCTAAAATTGAGGATTTATTGGATGAAGTTTCTGAGATGTATGATTACGTAATCGTAGATACGGCTCCGATGATGGTGGTTAGTGATACCTTGTTAATTGCTCCGTATGCAAATCATATTATTTATGTTACAAGAGCTGGGGTTACTGATGAATCAGCAGTTAAATTCCCACTTAGTTTACGTGAAGAAGGGAAGTTAAAAGGTGTTTCTTTTGTGGTGAACGATGTAAGTTTAGATAGTTTAGGCTATGGCGGTAAATACGGTTATGGCTATAGTAAAAATTCTAAAAAATGGTGGAAATTCTAAAATTTTCAACTATTGATAACTAATAAAAGGCACAATAATCTAAGTTGATTTTTGTGCCTTTTTTGCTTCCTTTCCAATAAATACTTGAGTAAAAAGTAGTGTATTAATTTCGTTATTTTATATAGTTCTTAGTACAATTTTCAAAAAAATCACTTCCTTTTATCTCATTGTATTACAGGTTTTTATTGATTTTTCTTCTCTTGAAATAGCGTGATTTTTTATCTAAGAAAATGTGCTGTATATACTTTATAGCTTTTTTCTTACTACTGAGGTTGAATTTTATAGCTGTACTTTATCGAGT
The DNA here is from genome assembly GCF_039968975.1 of Maribacter sp. GTDB lineage: Bacteria > Bacteroidota > Bacteroidia > Flavobacteriales > Flavobacteriaceae > Maribacter. Next base: position 22,180 of record NZ_JBDVOT010000088.1, read on the forward strand.
AACATTCAAGTTTAAACGAATATAAGACGGCTAATAATCGTCAATTGTGTTATTGAATTATATTTGTTTTAAAATTAGAACACCGTGTAGAACGGTTACATATTAGTATCACTTTATTCTCCAAGAATATGAAACACAATTACTTCAAATCTTTTTTATTAAATGTTTTTATGCTATTCGTCATAGGGCTTACCCAGATGAATGCACAGGTTAATTTTGATCAAAGTGAATTAGATTTTGACGGAACCGGTAGTGCATTAGTTACTACGTCATTAATGTTCGGTCCAGATGGTAGGTTATACTTTTCCGAGTATGCAGGTACTATAAAGGCACTAACAATAGATAGAGTTGGTCCTGGCGATTTTAAAGTCTTAGATACCGAGGTAATAAACGGTATCGATGGAATTCAAAATCATAATGATGATGGCACTGAAGATTCCTCAACGTTTAGAGAAACTACAGGTATAACGGTTGTTGGTACTGAAACTAATCCTGTAATTTATGTAACTTCTAGTGATTTTAGAATTGGAGGAGGATTTGATGGTGGTGATGGAGATTCCGGTCTTGATACCAATTCAGGAATGATAACAAGATTTACATGGAATGGAACGGATTGGGACGTAGTTGATATTGTTAGAGGTTTACCTCGTTCAGAGGAGAATCACGCTACTAATGGATTAGAGTTTATAAGTATTGGCGGTGTAGATTATTTGATAGTTGCACAGGGTGGACATACCAATGGAGGTAGCCCGTCTATTAATTTTAATTATGCAATGGAATATGCACTTTCCGGTGCGGTACTAGCAGTTAACTTGGATTTAATTGAAGCTATGCCTACATTAAATGATGCAGGGCGTAGTTATATTTATGATATACCAACTTTGGATGATCCTACTCGTCCAAATGTTAATGGAATTGTAGATCCTAATACCCCAGGTTATAATGGAATAGATATTAATGACCCATTTGGTGGTAATGATGGTTTAAACCAAGGTATGATAGTTTCTGGTGGACCGGTACAGATTTTTTCTCCTGGATATAGAAATGCATATGATTTGGTAATTACCGAAAGTGGTGCCGTATATGTAACGGATAATGGACCTAATGATGGTTGGGGAGGTTTTCCTGAAAATGAAGGTATGTCTGGTACAGTGACCAATAACTATATTGATGGAGAGCCAGGAAGTGGTTCGCCATCTGGTGGGGAGCAAATTATTAATGATGATCATTTACATTTGATTACCACAGATATACAAAATTATGTTTTTGGAAGTTATTATGGAGGTCATCCAAATCCTGTGAGAGCGAATCCTGCAGGGGCAGGTTTGTATTCTACGCCTAATGCAACGAATAATGATGGTGCTGTGTTTAGAACTATGGTGTATGACCCAGATATGTCTACTGCAAATTCTACAAACGACGCGAGTATTGCTTTGCCTGCTAACTGGCCACCACTCCCTGTGGCTAGTGCTAATGTAGTAGAAGGCGATTGGAGAGGTCCTGGAATAGATAATCCTGATGGTCCCGAAGATGATATTATTACGATTTGGGGAACCAATACCAATGGTATAGATGAATACACGGGTAATAACTTTAGTGGTGAAATGCAAGGTGACTTAATTGCAGGAACAAACTTAAGTCAATTAAGAAGAGTTGAATTAAATCCTGATGGTAGCTTAGAAGAATTGAATCCAACTTTTGCTTCTGGTTTAGGGGGCAATGCTCTTGGAGTTACTTGTAATAGTCCTACAGATCCTTTTCCTGGTACAATTTGGGTTGGGATGTTCAGTGGAAGTGGAGGTAATAACAGTACGGCTTCTAAAATTATAGTACTTGAACCTGCTGATTTGGTAGATTGTATAGATCCAAGTGATCCAGAATATGATGCAAATGCTGATTACGATGAAGATGGTTATACAAATCAAGATGAAGTAGATAATGGTACTGATCCTTGTAATGGTGGTTCGCAACCTGAAGATTTTGATAAATCAGCAGGTGCTCCTTTTGTTTCTAACCTTAATGATTTAGATGATGATAATGATGGTATTAATGATGATTTAGATCCATTTCAATTAGGTGATCCTACAACTACTGGTAGTGACGCATTTACAATTCCAATTATTAATGAATTGTTTTCTAATACTAACTTGGGCGGACATTTAGGTCTTGGATTAACAGGTTTAATGAATAATGGAGATTCTAACCCCAATTGGCAAAATTGGATAGATAGAAGATTTGATGAAAATGACCCTAACCCAAATGATGTATTAGGTGGTGCCATTGGTGGTGTAACAATTCAATGGACATCGGGTACTGCACTAGGAGCTACTAATAATCAAGAAAAAGGTTTTCAATATGGCATTCAAGTAGAGCAGACCACTGATGTATTTACTGTTGCTGCCAATATGGCCAATTTTGATGAACCGTTACAACTTTATGGTAATACTGCGGCACCTAATGGCGAGCTGGGTATTGTTATAGGAGATGGAACCCAGAGCAATTATATAAAAATGGTATTGACCAATACTGGTGTTACCGTATTGCAAGAAATAAATGATGTGCCTCAGACGCCTATTAATGCTGTAGTTCCTGTTGGTGATCGTCCAGATGGGGTAGTATTTTACTTTGTCGTAAATCCATTAAATGGAGAAGTTACTTGTCAATATGCATTCGGAAGTAATTCAACGCGTACTACAGTAGGAACCTTAACAGCTGCAGGAAATATTTTAACAGCATTACAGCAATCTACTACAGACCTTTCTGTAGGGTTAATAGGAACTTCTAATGCAGCAGGAGTTGAACTAGAAGGTACGTGGGGTTTTCTTAATGTACTTGACAGCAAACCCTTGGTTGTTGCCGATATACCTGATTTGGATAGATACATAAACTCTAATGATGAAATAATTGAGTTAGATAATTTTTTAAACGATGATAATGGGGTTTCTAATATAACTTACACCATGGAAAATAATACAGATCCAAATGTAGGTACGGTAATTAACGGAAATGAATTGACATTATCATACCCACCAATTTCTGCATTATCAACTATTACTATAAGAGCAACTGATGTAGATTTGAACTTTGTAGAACAAACATTCGAAGTTAATGTTACTGATTCTCCATTTATATTTTATCGTGTAAATACTGGTGGACCACAAATTACCGCAATTGATGGTGATATTGATTGGGAAGGAGATACTCAAGGTAGTAATTCGGCATATTTAGCAAATGCCGGTAGTAACCAAACCTTTGCTTTTAATGCAAATGGAGGTGCTGATGTACCAACATCTACACCAAATCAAATTTTTAAAACAGAAAGAGCCGATAGTGCACCTGGCGCACCAAATATGACGTATTCATTTCCTGTTGGTCAAAATGGAAATTATGAAGTGCGTTTATATATGGGTAATGGTTGGGAAGGAACTGCTGAAGCAGCGCAACGATTATTCGACGTTCAAATAGAAGGTTTAACATACCCAGCTTTGGATAATATTGATTTATCTGGTACATATGGTCATGAAGTAGGTACTGTTATTAGTCATATTGTTCCGGTTATAGATGGTGAGATTAACATTGTATTCGTTCATGGCGCTATAGAAAACCCTATGATCAATGGTATTGAAATTTTAGATGCTTCAGATACTGAAACTCCGATCTATGTAGCCGATATAGATGAGCAAAGAACGCCTGTTGGTGAGCAATTGGACGGTAGTTTAAATGTTTCTGCTTTTGGCGGTGACGGTAATAAAAATTATGCGGCTGTAGGTCTTCCTCCAGGGTTGGTAATAGAACCAACTAATGGACAAATTGGTGGTACCGTTGAAGCTGGTGCTGAATTGAATAGTCCTTATACTGTTACTATTACCGTAGATGATAACGATGGTCTAACTAGTGATGTAGTTACTATAACCTTCGATTGGATAATTTTTGAACCATTCAGTTATAGAGTAAATGTAGGTGGTGATTTGGTTACCGCTACAGATACCGCTACAGACTGGAAATTTAACAATACCAATGGGGCTTATACATCAAATATGTATTCGGTAAATACAGGTTTTTCAATTAATGCACTTTTAGAATTTAATAAAAAACATAGTACTGTTCCTGCTTACATTGATAATACAACTTTTGATGGAATTTTTGGAAGAGAGCGATATGATGATGCTGATGGAGAGGAAATGGAATTTATTTTTCCTTTAGAGAATGGTGATTATGTTGTAAATGTTTATTTAGGAAATAGCTATGAGCCAGCTAGTGAAATTGGAGATAGAATATTTGATATTTTATTAGAAGGAACCATAGTGGAAAATGATTTGGATATCATAGCTAAATTTGGTCATTTGAGAGCTGGTATGCTTTCTTATCCCGTAACACTTGTTGATGGTGAATTGAATTTAGAATTTCTACATGGTGTTGAAAACCCAATTCTTAGTGCGATAGAGATTTTTGAAATAGATACGGCAAATCCGTCTTTATCTATGGCAGCTATTGCAAACCAAACAAGTGATATAGATGCGGTGGTTGATATTACGGCATCAGCAACTGGTGGTGACACAGGTGAGGATCTTATTTATTATATCTCTGGACAACCTGACGGAATTAGTATAAATGCTGCTACCGGTCAAATAACTGGTACAATTGCAACAACGGCTTCTGCTGGTGGTCCAAATAATAATGGTGCTCATGAAGTTGTGGTTACTGCTGTTAGAAAAGGTTCTGCTCCGGCAAGTACTGTTTTTAATTGGAATATAGCTTCAACTTGGGTTGATAAGGATGAAGATGAAAATTATACGGCAAGACATGAGAATTCATTTGTTCAAGCAGGTGATAAGTTTTACCTAATGGGTGGTAGAGAAAATGCTTCAACTATTGATGTTTACGATTATACATCTGATTCATGGAATTCACTAGTAGATTCTGCACCATTTGAATTTAATCATTTCCAAGCTACGGAATATCAAGGGTTGATATGGGTTATAGGTTCTTTTAAGGATAATGCTTTCCCAACCGAGACCCCTGCTGAATATGTATGGGCATTTGATCCTGCGAATGAAGAGTGGATTCAAGGACCTGAAATACCTGCTAATAGAAGAAGAGGTTCTGCAGGTTTGGTCATGTATAATGATAAGTTTTATGTGGTTGCTGGTAACACGCAAGGACATGATGGTGGCTATGTACCATATTTTGATGAATATGATCCTGCAACTGGAGTTTGGACACCTTTAAGTGATGCACCTAGAGCACGAGATCACTTTGCTGCAGTAGTTATTGATGATAAGCTTTATGTTTCAGGCGGTCGTCTTTCTGGTGGGTCAGGAGGAGTTTTTGCTCCTACAATAGCTGATGTTGATGTATACGACTTTACAAGTCAAAGTTGGAGTACTTTACCATCTGGTCAGAATATACCAACCCCTAGAGGTGGTTCTTCTGCAGTTAATTTTAATGATAAATTAATGGTTATTGGTGGAGAAAGCGAAACCGCAGGGCCTGCTTTGACAACTGTTGAAGAATATGATCCTATATCTCAGGCTTGGACTACCTTACCAGGGTTGAACCATCCTAGACATGGAACTCAAGCTATTGTTTCTGGAAACGGAATATTTATTTTGGCAGGTTCTCCGGTACAAGGTGGGGATAACCAGAAAAATATGGAATACTATGGTGAAGATGCTCCTGTTGGTAGCCCAAGTGTAGCAAGTGAAGTGAATTCTTTAGATGGTATCTTAATTGCTGATGGTGAAACAGAAACTCTTGATTTAAATATTGAGAATGGAAATGTTGGGGTTATGATTACGTCAATGATTATTTCAGGTACGAACGCTAGTGATTTTAGTATAGATTCGGGTGAATTGAGCAATCAGTTATTAAATGCTAATAGTACACACCCAATTGAAATAAGTCTAGCTGGAACTGGAGATAATAGAAGTGCATTATTAACAATTACCTATGGTAATGGTTCAACGGAAGAAATTACTTTGTCCAATGCTGTAAATGTTCCTGAAATTACGGACCCTGGTACTCAGAATAGTAATGATGGGGAAGTTGTTTCCGTGCAAATTGATGCAACGGGAGCTTGTACTGAAGAAACCTATAGTGCAACTGGTTTACCTGCAGGTTTATCTATAGATCCTGATACAGGTGAAATTAGCGGTACAGTTTCTAATGGAGGTGCAGGTACTGGAGCTTATCAAGAAAATAATGGCTTGGTAGTTATAGAAATGGAGAATTTAACTTACGGTCCTAATTGGACTGAAGAGACTGCTGAAGCTGGTTTTACAGGAAGTGGATATCTATTAAATTCTGTAGATAATTTCGGTACTCCTGGAAATGGGACTATTACAACTCAGGTGGAAATAACAACACCGGGTATCTATAGATTTCAATGGTACAATAAAATTGGCATTATTTCAGCTTCTGATCCAACAACTGAGCATAATGACGCATGGTTACGTTTTGGCGATGCAGATGATTTTTATGGCTCTAAAAATGATGATGGAACAGGAAGTAAAATTTACCCAGGGGGAGTTGGTCAAACACCAGTCCCAATTGGAGAATCTTCTGATGGTTGGTTTAAAGTATATACCAATACTATTGCATGGAATTGGAATACCAATACTAGTGATGGAGATGGACATAAAGTTTTTGTTCAATTTGACACTCCAGGCACATACACTATGGAAGTTTCATCAAGATCAAATGGTCATTTGATTGATCGTGTTGCGTTACATAACGTAAATTTAAATTTAACGACTTCGGAATTGCTTGCAGCCCCTGAATCTGCCCAAGGCGGTGGTACAAATGGTGCTTCGGAAGATAGCCCTTATGATGTAGAGGTTACGGTTACAGATGATTGTAGTCCTTCTCAATCAAATACAGTTGAATTTGTATGGAATGTTGGGGAAGCGGGTAATGCTGCGCCGGTAGCGGTATTGGATGCAGATGTAATTTCTGGAGATGCATCGTTAACAGTTAATTTTACAGGAAGTGATTCATCTGATGATACAGGGATTACGGAATATTTATGGGATTTTATGGATGGTAGTCCAATAGAGACTATTGCAAATCCTACACATATATTTGACACCGCTGGTGAATATGAGGTTGAATTAACAGTAAGCGATGGTATTCTTACAAATACGGCAACTTTAACAATTACAGTTAATGCACCTGCTAATGAAGCACCAGTGGTTACCAACCCTGGAGACCAGAACGGAGTAGAAGGAGATGTAGTTTCATTACAGATAGGAGCAGTTGATGGAGAGGATGATGATATAACCTTTGCTGCAACGAACCTACCTGATGGTTTGACGATAGATACGACTACAGGATTGATAAGTGGTACAATTACAGCTGGAGCATCAGCAAATAGTCCATTCTCAGTAGAGGTTACTGTAACAGATGATGGTAGTCCTTCGGAATCAAGTATAGAATCCTTTGTTTGGAATGTTACTGAAGTTGTGGTAGTTGTAAATGAAGCTCCTGTCATTACAAACCCAGGAGATCAGAACGGTGTTGAAGGAAATGTAGTTTCCTTACAGATAGAAGCAATTGATGGTGAAGGTGATGATATGACTTTTGCTGCAACGAATCTTCCTGATGGATTATCTATTGATATGTCATCTGGATTGATTAGTGGTACGATAACAGCTGGAGCATCAGTAAATAGTCCTTTCGCGGTAATTATTACTGTAACGGATGATGGTAGTCCTTCAGAAGCAAGTACAATTTCCTTTACTTGGACAGTAACCGATGTTGCCGTGAATTTGGCACCTGTAGTTACTAACCCTGGAGACCAGAACGGAGTAGAAGGAGATGTAGTTTCATTACAGATTGAAGCAGTTGATGGAGAGGATGATGATATAACCTTTGCTGCAACGAACCTACCTGATGGTTTGACGATAGATACGACTACAGGATTGATTAGTGGAA
>NZ_JBDVOT010000089.1:0-22803 GCF_039968975.1 Maribacter sp.
ATAAAAATAGTAGCATCAGTAACCCCATGATAAGCTGCCAACGCTGTTCCTATAAGTATACCAGAAATTGACAAAGGAAGTGTTCTCAGTCTTGCTGCGTTAATCCAAGCTTTAACCTTTGTCACTAAAATGGATCTTCTATTTGAACTCGTTTACCATCTTGATATGAAGCAACAAAAGCATCTCCAAAACCGATATCAACCAATTGTTTTCTAAAAGATTGAGCTTCTTCTAAAGTTTCAAAATTACCAAGAGAGTAGGAATAAAAAGGATTTGTTTTAACAAAAAGTGTATTTGTCAACGCTTCAGAAGCCAAAGTAACATTGTTGTCTACAAAAGATTTTACCTGAACCGAATATATTTTTTCTTTTTGTAAAAATTCTTTAGCCAAATAGAATTCCTTTACTAAACTTAATTCCTCGTTCTGTTCTTTTAAGTTTTCAAGTCGGGTTCTTATCGCATCTACACTATCAATTGAAGTCAATACCAAATCGTTAGATGTCTTTCTATTAAAACCACCTGAACTTGACAACCCTGCAGTAAATGAGGTAAATGCCAAACTACCAATTAAAAAAAGACCCGTAATTCCTGCTAAGATATTACGCTGAATCTTACTTTTTTTTAATTCTTTGTTCTTAAACTTTATTTGATCCAATAAACGCTCGTTAATAATCTGCGCTTTATCGACATCTTTATGTAATTCTAGTAAATCACTCTCTTCTATAAAAGGCATAAATACAGGGGTAATTTTTAAGCTTAAAACTTAAATGTAAGCTAAAAATTGTTAATAACTTTTTATTTACAACAAAAATAAAATTAATTGTAAGTTATTACAAAAAACTAAACAGTTATTTAAGATAATATCTTGAAAATCAATTACTAAAGAATTTTCTTACAATTTCAACCTAATCATCTAAAAGTGTAATACCGTCAGATTCTATCTTTATTTTTCGTTCTCTATACAAAGTACCTAAACCTTTTTTAAATGTTTTCTTACTCATTTGAAAAACATCTCTAATTTCTTCTGGTGCAGATTTATCATGCAATCCTAAAAAGCCTCCACTTTCTGCAAGAACTTCATATATTTTCTTTGCTGCAGGCTCTAGCACTTTAGCCCCTAAAGGCTGAAGTGAAATATCAAGTTTGTTATCTTTTCTTATGGTTTTAATACAACCAGGTATTACATCACCAATATTAATTGGTTTAAACACTTCGTTAAAATAAACAAGACCTTTATGTTTTTCATTTACTATAACTTCCCAACCTAAATCGGTTTGTCTAGTAACCACCAAATCTACTTTCTCCCATTCTTTAAGGTCAATAGTGTCGTTATTCAAAAACCTATCCAACTTATTTGAAGCCACCAATCTACCAGAACGATCATCTAAATAACAGTGCACCACGTACCATTGCCCTTCTTTCATCTTAACTCGCTGCTCTCGAAATGGCACTAAAAGGTGTTTTTCAAGACCCCATTGCATAAATGCACCAAATTCATTAACCTCAGCTACTTGCAACAATCTAAACTCGCCTAGCATAATATCTGGTTCCAGAGTTGTTGCAACTGGTCTTTCATCATAATCTAAATAGCAGAAAACTTTTATTTTTTCACCTATTTCATATGCTGTTGGAACATATTTATTTGGTAACAATACATCATTTCCTTCTTCATCACCCAAAAAAAGACCTACACTGGTGTCTCTTAAAATCTCAAGGTTGTTTATACGTCCTAATTCTATCATGTTACAAAATTACATTTAAAATTTTTAAAAACTTCAAGTAAAAAAAAAGACCGTTACCAAAAAGGTAGCGGTCTTTTTTAAATATTTGTCATCTGACTATTTATCGTATACAGATTCTTTTTTGAAATGTTGACAAAGCTTGTAATAGATTACTGCTCTATGCTTATTTCTGTTAGAAGAACCGTACTTTTCCATAACAGTTGCGATAGCGTCATCTAATTTAGAATCGTCTGCAAGACCTAATTTTTTAATTAAGTAGTTGTTCTTTACTGTATCCAATTCTTTTTGATCACTACCAGATACTTTAGAAGCATCTATGTTGTAAATAGATGGACCAAGACCAACAGTTACTTTTTTAAGTAAATCCATATCTGCATTTTCACCAAATTTATCTTTGATATCAGCAGCATACTTTTCGATTAAATCGTCTCTTTTACTCATGTTAAATGTGTTATAATTAATGGTTAATACTCCACTAAGATATGAAACGAAAATAATCAATCAAAATTTTATCGTTTTTTAATGTAGGTGTAGTAATTTCCAGTAATTGCGGACGGCTAGATACTTTGAAAAAACTACTCAATTCATCATGCAGTTCTGTGGATGATTTTGCTGTTCTATAATCAAAGCCATACATAGCACAAAGGTGCTCTGCGGACAAGGAATGTCTTGTCTCAAAATAGGTTTCAAAAACATCAGAATTCTCCTTTCCCGGAAGTATTCTGAAAATTCCACCACCATTATTATTAATCACTATAATTCTAAAATTAGACTTTAAATAGCTATTCCACAACGCATTACTATCATAAAAAAAACTAAGGTCACCTGTTATAAAAAGTGTTGGTGAACTACTTGCTATAGATGCACCTATTGCTGTAGATGTACTACCATCTATACCACTTGTACCTCTATTACAAAATACTTTAAGGGTAGGGTTGACATTGAACAACTGTGCATATCTAATAGTAGAACTATTAGCTAACTGTAGCATATAATCATTAGGTATAGCCCCTAAAATATGCTCAAAAGCTAAAAAGTCAGTAAACGGTATTTCTTTTAAATATGAGTCTCTTTTTAACTCATAATTCTGTTTTACCAAATTCCAATGAGCAAAATAATTACTTTTTATAGCAGTGCCATCTGAATACATTGCATTAAAAAAATCATGCACAGGAACTTTAATATGCTCTTCTAAACAGAAAAAAGTATCGTTTGCAAACTGCCCGTCAACATGCCAATGGTGTTTTGGGGTATGGTGTCTTAAAAATGCCTTTACTTTCTTTGAAACTATGAGTCCACCAAAAGTGACAAGCACCTCTGGTCTTAGTTTTTCAAATTCCAATTCTCTGTCGACATGCATTTCAATAGGCGCAATTAAAGAATCTATACTATTGAAAAAATTAGAATGATGTATGTTTGATGTTGTTTCCGTCAACACCAAAACACTTGGGTCATTAGCTAATTTCTCTAGCAATATATCTGAAATAATATTTGGAGTATTCACCCCAACTAAAACCATTTTACGGGTAGAAGTATTCCAAATGCGTTTATGGTCTTCTAAAATAATTACATCTTCTAACTCTGCAGGTATAGCACTTATCTGAGGAGCTATTGAAGGTTCTGAAAGTGTATCATACAAAGGTTCTTCAAAAGGGGCATTTATGTGTACGGGAGTATTGGTAGTCAGCGCAATTTCTAAAGCCAGGTTTAATTCGGCATCATTGTAATTCTGAACTTCTTGCTGAACTTGGCTTATCTCTTTTTCAGAAACCCACTCTGGTCTATATTGCAAGACCTTAGATGTAGCGTGGCTAACATCTTGTTTTAAATTGGCTGAATATCTAATATGATTTTCAAATACATTTTGCTGATTTATAGTTTGCCCATCCCCTATTCCTAACTTATAAACCGGTCTATCCGCAGAAATAATCAATAATGGAATATTGCTAAAATACGCCTCTGCAACTGCAGGGTAATAATTTAAAAGAGCACTACCAGATGTACATAAAATTACAACGGGCTCTTGTAATTGTTGTGCCATACCTAAGGCAAAAAAAGCTGCACAGCGTTCATCCACTATACTATAACACGTAAAAAAAGGGTTTTCAGCAAAGGCTATAGTTAGCGGTGCATTTCTTGATCCCGGTGATATTATAACATTAGAAATATGCTTTGCCTGGCAATGTTGAACAATAGATTGAGCGGTAGGTATAGCGGAGTATTTCATGTAGTTCAAAAATACGACCAAAGCGGGTCATTACCCAAAAGTTAAGTATCTATTTACCGTCTAGAACACGAAACATGGTATTACTTTTTAAAGCCGTTTCTTCCCATTCTTTTTCAGGTATAGAATCACTCGTAATCCCGCCACCGACATAAATCTCAGCCTTATCTTTAAACATTTGCATACAACGAAGATTTACAAAAAGCTCTGAAGTTTTCATTACACTTCTATAAGCACTGTTCTCTTGGTTACGGCGGTTTCTATTTCTTGACAATTCTGATTTTGTGTTCAATTCACCCAAAAATCCGGTATAAAAGGTACGTTCATACAATTCGTTTTCTAGAATAAACTTCTTTGCATTCTTTAACGGACTACCACATACCGCCGGCGTTGGGTGCAGTGCTTTTAATATATCACCAAATTTGTTAGCAGTAAAAGTACCCTTCATTTCTGTGCGAAGGTGCCATAGCTGACCTGCCTTTACAGACTCTCTCTCAGAACTATTTAGAGAAACAACTTTCTCTTTTAAGGAATCAAAAATATAGTCAGTAACCAATTGCTGCTCATTTAACTCCTTTTCTGTCCAAATAGGCTGACTATCTCCTATTGAATTCTGAGTACCCGCCAAAGACATTGTTGTAAATTGAGAGCCATTACTTTTTACCAAAATTTCAGGTGTAGCACCCATCCAAGTTCCTATTTTTGGGTGGTACCAGAAGTAACAAAAAGCTTTTTTATACAATTGAAGAATTCGTTGATACACTTCAAAGTAATCTTCATGATGATCAACTTCTATTTTCCTTGACAATACTACCTTATTGAAATCACCTTGATCAATATTGCCAATAGCTTTAGATATCAACTTAAGATATCTTTCCTTTTCTGCAGCATCGCTTTCTGGTATACTTTTCCCATTGATCTGAACCTCAGCACTTAAATTCAACGGAACCTTTTCTACAGCATCCATTTTCAATAATATAGCATCTGAATTCAAATCGAAAGGAGCAAAAACGAATCCGGTTTCAGAGAAATCTTTAACCTTATGAACAGCATCGTCGTTTTGAAAAACACCTACCAAATCGGTTTCATTAAGTTTGCTATATAAAACAAACGGCAATTGGCTTTCCAAGCAATCTTTAGCTCGATTAAAAAGTTCTTTCACCATGCTACTTTCTAGGTAAGGCAATAGTAGTTAATTTACAAAGAGAGACCAACTGATCATCCTCATTAGTTACTCTAATCTCCCATAATTGTGTAGTTCTACCTTTATGTAAAATACTGGCTTTAGCATAAACAAATCCTTCTTTTACACTTTTCACGTGATTTGCAGAAATCTCCAAACCTCTAACAAAATACTTATTACCATCTAAAAAAACATAAGACGCAGCACTACCCACACTCTCAGCCAAAGCAGCTGTTGCGCCACCATGTAAAACCCCGTCTGGTTGATGTACTTTTGGGGTAACAGGCATTTTAGCCAACAAGAAATCTTCTCCTACATCTATGTATTCAATTTCTAAAGTTTCCATTAAGGTATCTTTAGAAGATTCGTTACAAATCTTTAGAATTTTTTCTTTGTAGTCGTTCATCCTTTTTTTTGTAAAATTAAGCATTACATTACCAACAGAAAAGCATAACAGTAATGATCGATTCATGAAGAACCAAATAAAAAATGTTACTTATAAAACCACGAACACCTATGAAACATTAAATGAATTGAATAGTGACACAAAGCAAGTTTGGATTGTTTTTCATGGCATTGGGTTCTTAAGTAGATTCTTCTTAAAGTATTTTAACGAACTGCCCAAGAACGAAAATTACATAATTGCCCCACAGGCTCCTTCCAAATATTATTTAAAAAATGAATATAAGCATGTAGGCGCAAGTTGGTTAACAAAAGAGAATACGGCACTTGAAACTGAAAATCTTTATCATTATTTAGATGCTGTTTTAGAAAATGAAAAGCTCCCATCAAATTGTAAGATTTTTTTCTTCGGATTTTCACAAGGCATTTCAATAGCACTTAGGTATTTAGCATATTCCAAAATGCCATGTTCTAAATTGATTCTTTATGCCGGCGGTATCCCTAAAGAATTAAAAACATCAGACTTCAGTCACTTAAATGGTAAAAGCGAAGTCATTTCTATCATTGGAAATAAAGATGAATACTTAATACCAAATAAATTAAAAGAAGAGAATAATAAACTTAAAATTCTTTTTGGGGATACTATTCAATTTATCACTTTTGATGGTGGACATGAGGTTAAAAAACAAATTATAAATCAAATGGCAGAATGAACAACACACCAACTCTAGAAAATGAACGGGTAATATTAAGTGCGTTAACCCTAGAAAATTACGAAAAGCTGATTCCAATTGCATCGCAGGAAAAATTAGTTCAATATTCTCCTACTGATATTGAAACACCAAGCAGTTTAAAAAATTATGTAGAAATAGCTTTACAGCAATTAGCAGCAGGCACAAGTATACCTTTTATTATTTATGATAGGCAACATAATGCTTTTGCAGGCTCTACACGTTTTATGCATATCAACAAAAAAAATAAAGTACTCCATATTGGCTCTACATGGATCGGTCGCGAATTTCAGGGCACAGATCTAAATACAGAAATGAAAAAATTGATGCTAACATATGCTTTTACTACCATGGACTTTGAGAAAATTGAGTTTCGTGTAGATGAAAGAAATACGGCATCAAGAAAAGCAGTAGAAAAATTAGGATGCACCTTAGAGGGTATTCTTAGAAAAGATGTGTACTTATTAAATGGTTTTAAAAGAAACACATGTTGCTATGGTCTTTTACGAGAAGAATGGTTAAACAATAACAAATAAACCTTACTCCTCAACAACTTCTTTATCAGCTGTATAATACGTGATTTTTCTAGTAGTATAAGTATTGTCTGGCGTAACAATTTGCTTAATCCAATTGCCTACCTCTGAATTATCATATTGATAGATATATTCTTTCTTTATTATACCAGCACCTCTTTTAGCTGTTTCAGTAACTAGCATACCTTTTTCATCATATTCATAACTAGTACGTGTAGTTGGCTCAAATTTTTTCAACTCAGAATTATATTCAAACTCTTGTTGTGCCATTAATTTACCATCCATACTAAACACTTCTTCAAAAGCATTGCTCTCTTCACCATTTAAATACTCTTTGGTCAAAACAACTCTTTGAGCTGGTTTATTTATTGGTTTTAAAGTTGATGTACGAATAGATTTTAAAGGTTCTTCATTCAATAGATAAGTAACCGTATTCTCTCCTTTAAACTTTTTATGTTCTACCTGAGTTATATCTGTACCATCATTATTGGTTCTCTCAATACTGGCTAAATCTCCATACTCATCATAGCCATATATGTATTGATCTAAAAACTGTTTATCATATGAAAAAATACGCTCTTGTATTTTTAAATTATCAGTAGAATCAATTTCATAAAAGTGGGCTATAGACGTGCTTGGGTCAAAAGTATTGTTTCTGTAAGATTCCGCTCTCTTCTCTAAAAGTTCGCTATTGCTGTATTTATAATAAACCACATCATAATCTGCCTCATTATACCTGGTAACAGATTTGGTTAGTAATCCGTTCTTATTAAAGTCGTATTCCTCTTTACCATAATCAGTACTTACCAAACAAAATTTCACATCCCCTTTTAAATCAAAATCCTCTAGTGTAAAGATTTGAATTTCTTGACCATTGACTATAGAGAAAGCTGCAATAAAAACCGATAAAAACAGAAAGTGTCGTTTCTTAACCATACTACAAAATTACTTTATTAATAATAGGCATAAAAGAATATCCTATAAAAGTAAAAAGGGACGGTAAATACCGTCCCTTTTTTATAAAAATATAAAGCTATATTATTTAACTTCTTCGAAGTCTACGTCTTCAACGTTATCACCTTCAGAAGCACCACCGTCAGCAGTTGGCTCTCCTTGTGGAGCACCTTGAGCATCAGCCTGCGCCTTGTACATTTCTTCAGATGCAACTTTCCAAGCTTCATTGATTTTATCTAAAGCAGGTGTTATAACAGCCAAATCTTTAGTTTCATATGCCGCTTTTAATTCCGCTAAAGCATCTTCAATTGGCTTTTTCTTATCATCAGATAATTTATCGCCAAATTCAGTAAGTTGAGATTCAGTTTGGAAAATCATTCCGTCCGCTTCATTCAACTTGTCAGCAGTCTCTTTCGCTTTTTTATCAGATTCAGCATTAGCTTCTGCTTCAGCTTTCATCTTCTTGATTTCTTCTTCAGTTAAACCAGAAGAAGCTTCAATACGAATATCCTGAGTTTTGTTGGTAGCCTTATCAGTTGCAGATACTTTAATTATACCGTTAGCATCGATATCAAAAGTTACTTCAATTTGTGGAGTACCTCTTTTTGCTGGTGGAATACCATCTAAGTGGAATCTACCAATTGTTTTGTTATCGTTAGCCATTGGTCTTTCTCCTTGCAATACGTGAATCTCAACCGAAGGTTGGTTATCAGCAGCAGTAGAGAATACCTGAGACTTTTTAGTTGGTATAGTTGTATTAGCCTCTATCAACTTGGTCATTACACTACCCATAGTTTCAATACCTAATGAAAGTGGAGTAACATCTAATAACAATACATCTTTTACATCACCGGTTAAAACACCACCTTGTATTGCTGCACCAATTGCAACAACCTCATCTGGGTTAACACCTTTAGAAGGTTCCTTACCAAAGAATTTCTCAACAGCTTCTTGTACTGCAGGTATTCTAGTAGAACCACCAACTAGGATAATCTCATCAATATCGCTCTTAGAAAGTCCTGCTGCTTTCATAGCAGTCTCACATGGCTCAATTGTTCTTTTTACCAAATCGGCAATTAATTGCTCGAACTTAGATCTTGTCAAAGTTCTTACTAAGTGCTTAGGTCCAGAAGCAGTTGCAGAAACGTAAGGTAAGTTAATCTCTGTCTGTGCAGAAGATGATAATTCAATCTTCGCTTTTTCAGCAGCTTCACGTAAACGTTGTAACGCCATTGCATCTTTTCTAAGGTCCATATCTTCTTCAGATTTGAACTCTTCAGCTAACCAATCAATAATTTTTTGATCAACATCATCACCACCTAAGTGTGTATCACCATCAGTAGCCAATACTTCAAAAACACCATCACCTAACTCTAAGATAGATACATCATGCGTACCACCACCAAAGTCAAAAACAACTATTTTTTGATCTGTATCTTTTTTGTCCATACCGTATGCTAAAGAAGCAGACGTTGGCTCGTTAATAATACGCTCTACAGTTAAACCTGCAATTTCACCAGCTTCTTTAGTAGCTTGTCTTTGCGCATCATTAAAGTATGCTGGTACGGTAATTACCGCACGAGAAACTTCTTGTCCTAAATAATCTTCAGCAGTTTTCTTCATTTTCTGAAGAATCATAGCTGATAATTCTTGTGGAGAATATAAACGACCATCAATATCTACTCTTGGTGTATCGTTATCTCCTTTTACTACATTATAAGGTACTCTTTCAGCCTCTTTACTAGATTCTGAATATTTATTACCCATAAACCTTTTAATAGAATAAATGGTTTTATGAGGATTGGTTACCGCTTGTCTTTTTGCTGGGTCACCAACTTTAATTTCACCACCATCAACAAAAGCGATGACAGATGGTGTAGTTCTTTTTCCTTCTGCATTCGGAATTACTACTGGCTCATTACCTTCCATTACGGAAACACAGGAGTTGGTAGTACCCAAATCTATTCCTATAATCTTACTCATTTTATATGTTTTAAATTAAGTGCTTTATTTTACAATCGATATGTAAATGACAAACAATATGCCAAGCCAGAAAAACTGACATGATGTCATTAATATACTTTTTTACTATATAATTATGCCAATATAGTATAGTAATACATTACCAAAACATTGTACCTTAGCCTACAAAACTTATAAGATTTGGAGATAGAAAGCATTAGTGTTTTTGATATGCTAAAGATAGGCGTAGGTCCTTCTAGTTCACATACTTTAGGACCATGGCGTGCTGCCGAGAGATGGTTGGCCAGGTTAAATTCTAAAGACAATCTTGAGAAAGTTGAGGAAGTAGAAATACACTTATATGGTTCGTTATCATTGACAGGTAAAGGTCATGCCACTGACTATGCCGTAATGCTAGGCTTATTGGGAGCCGATCCAGAATTAATACCTATTGACACTATTGATTCTTTAATCGATAAAATTAAAAACGAGCATATATTACTTTTAGATGGTAAATACAGCATTGCTTTCGACCCTAGCAAACATATTATTTTCAACAAAAAATTTCTTCCTTTTCATGCGAACGGATTAAAGTTTCAAGCCAAATTGAAATCGGGCAGAAAAATTTCAAAAACCTATTATTCTATTGGCGGCGGATTTGTAATCAGTGAAGAACGAAAAAATGCCAAACGTAAGGTTGACATGTTTGAAAAGTTTCCTTTTCCTGTACAGAAGGGAACTGAACTTCTGGATTTTTGCAAAAAAGAAGAGTTAAAAATTTCAGAATTAGTTTTACAGAACGAAAGATCTTTACGAGATGATGCGAAAATCGATTATGAGTTAAATCGTGTTTGGTCTACTATGTTAGAATGCATGTATACCGGTTGCCACACAGAAGGAACTTTACCTGGTGGTTTACATGTTAAACGCAGGGCATTTGAAATGCATAATAAGCTGAAAAGCGACCTACCCTACTCTAACCCCGAAGAATGGTTACAGAGTATTCGCCAAACAGAGGTAAAATTTAGACAAATTTTGCAATGGGTAAGTTGTTTTGCCTTGAGCGTAAATGAAGTGAATGCATCGTTAGGCCGTGTAGTAACCGCTCCTACAAATGGCAGCGCGGGCGTTATACCTGCCGTATTAATGTATTATATGGTAATTGAGAACCATGCTGGCAATTTTGAACATATAAAGCAGTTTTTATTGGTTGCTGGAGAAATTGGGAGCATCTTTAAAAAAGGAGCTACGATATCGGCTGCCATGGGTGGTTGCCAAGCAGAAATTGGCGTTTCTTCGGCTATGGCCGCAGGAGCACTTACAGAGCTTTTAGGCGGCACACCTGAGCAAGTACTTATGGCCGCAGAAATTGCCATGGAACATCATTTAGGTCTTACTTGTGACCCTATAGGCGGTTTGGTACAGATACCATGTATTGAACGTAACTCTATGGGTGCCATAAAAGCTATCAACGCAGCTGAGCTTGCTTTGGGTTCTGACCCATCTGCAGCAAAAGTACCATTGGACAAAGTTGTGCAAACTATGTGGGAAACTGCAAAAGATATGAGCTCTAAATATAAAGAAACCTCTGAAGGCGGATTAGCAGTAGGTGTTTTCTTGAGTGATTGTTAAGTCCATTTTAAAATATTAGCTAGCTATATTATAAAGGTTGTATACATACCGCTTTTTTTATAAGCGATTAATCAGCTAACTTTAATTTATGAAAAATCTGATTTCAGAAAGGGTTGCGGATTTTATTAAAAACTATCCGCCTTTTAATGTTCTTGACAGCAATTCTTTATTTGAATTGGCTGAACAAGTGTTAATCTTTTACAAAGAAAAAAACAGTATTATTTTCTCCGTAGACGAACCCCAGCATGCTCATTTTTATATAGTACATAAAGGTGCTGTTACCTTAAACAATACGGCAACATCAAATATTCTTGACTATTGCGATGAAGGAGATATATTTGGGTTACGTCCACTTTTTGCCAATGAAAACTATAAGTTAGAAGCTAGAGCCCATGAAGAATGTATTCTTTACGGAATACCTATTGACATCTTTAAACCCATTGCAAAGAAGAATGATCAAGTAACTATTTTTTTAATGGAGAGCTTTGCCTCTAACACCCGTAATCCGTATGCAAAAAACCAGAAAGGACAACTTTATGATTACGAAGGTGAAGAAGAGGTTACTAAAGAGGTGGTGCTGCCAGATTTACAATTAGCCAGCTATTCAAAAAAATTGATAACCTGTTCCACAAGAACCACTATTAAAAAGGCTGCCGATATTATGTCCAAAAAGAAAATTGGATCCATATTGGTCACCAGCAAAGATTTACCTGTAGGCATTATAACAGATAAAGATTTTAGAAACAAAGTAATATCTGGCGAACAACCCATAAACGCATCGGTAAAATCAATTATGTCTACTCCTGTAATCACCTATCCTAAAAATCTTACGATTACACAGGCACAAATGGCCATGATGAAAAGTAATATCAGTCATTTGATTATCACGGAAGACGGAACACCAAATTCTTCTGCATTAGGTATTTTATCTAAACATGATGTAATGGTATCCTTGGGAGATAATCCCGCGGTATTGGTAAAAGCTATTAAACGCACCTCTCGTATTAAGAAAATTAAACAGATTAGAAAGAGTGTGATGGTACTCTTAACCGGGTATTTAGAGCAAAACATTCCATTGGGATTGATTGCCAAGATTATTTCTGAATTAAATGATACGTGCATTAAGCAGGTAGTACAAATATCCCTTGCAAAAATGGATACTCCGCCGCCCGTAAAATTTGCATGGCTAGCGCTGGGTAGTCAAGGTAGAAGCGAACAACTTTTACACACAGATCAAGATAATGCCTTAGTGTTTGAAAATGTACCTGAAGAAGATTTGCCAAAGACAACTACTTATTTTCTTGAACTTTCTAAACATATTACCAAAGGCTTAAATACCATAGGATATGAATATTGCCCCGCAGATATGATGGCCTCTAACCCTAAATGGTGTTTAAGTCTAGAAGAATGGAAAAACAAATTATCATACTGGATCGGTAACCCAGGACCCAATGAGGTTTTAATGTCCTCCATTTTTTTTGATTATAGTTTGGCTTATGGTGAACGAAGTTTGCTGGACAACATGTCCGATCATATATTTAGAACCGTTCAGAACTATCCTATTTTCTTAGTGCATTTGGCAAACGGGGCACTTCAAAGTCCGTCACCCACAGGATTCTTTAGAAAGTTTATCATAGAACAAGATGGTCAGCATAAAGATTCATTTGACCTAAAAAGTAGGGCTTTGCGTCCTTTGGTAGATGCCGCTAGGGTTTTGATACTATCACATTCTGTGAAAGCGATCAGCAATACTTGGGAACGCTATGAAAAGTTAGCAGAACTTGAACCCAATAACAAAGAATTGTATTTAGCTTGCTCTTATGCTACAAAAGCTTTGGTAAAGTTTAGAACGCGTCAAGGATTAGCAAATCATGATTCAGGCAGGTTTATTCAACTGGACCAATTGAGCAAGCAAGAAAAAATGAAATTGAAGCGTACGTTTAAGGCTATTAAAGAAATACAAGAATTGATTACGCTAAGATTTAAGGTGACAAATATTTTAGGGTAATGGGATTATTTAAAAGAAAACCTAAAAATCTACCTGACTATTGGAAAACCTATGAAAGTCTTTTCAAGGATAGTCAAACTAAAAATTTTAACGAACTAACTTTTGTTGTATTAGATACTGAAACAACAGGCTTTAGTTTTGATGATGATCGTATTCTATCTATTGGCGCTGTAAAAATTAAAAATGAATCTATTTCTGTTCAAGAGGTATTCAATATTTATTTAGAACAAGAAAAATTTAGCAAAGAGACAGTTCACGTGCACGGACTCTTAAAAAATGGCCAACGAGAATGTATTAGTGAAATTGCGGCTCTTGAGCAGTTTTTAGCATATGTGGGCAATGCCATTATTGTTGCCCATCATGCAGGTTTTGATATGGGCATGTTGAATACCGCCTTAGAAAGACATGGCCTACCTAAACTTAAAAATATGGTGCTTGATACTGGTATCATTTATAAAAAAACGCTGATTAAATCTTATTTGGTACAACCAAAACCGAATTACACTTTAGATGAACTTGCCGAAAAATTCTCCATCTCCAGAAAAGATAGACACACAGCATTAGGCGACGCATATATTACAGCTGTCGCCTTTTTAAAAATTATAGCACGTTTAAAAGAAAAGAAAAACTTCTCTCTAAAATCTTTATTTAGATAAGCTTAAAGGCTTTCCAAATAATTTAAAACGTTTCTATTTATTCTGTCGTGTATATGTGAAGTATCAGCCTTAACAAACTGTTCTCCCGTTATGTGTTCGTAAAGTTCAATGTAACGTTCAGAAACTGATTCTATGTAATCATCGGTCATTTCAGGTACTGTTTGCCCTTCTAAACCTTGAAAGTCGTTCGCAATCAACCACTGTCTGACAAACTCTTTTGACAATTGTTTTTGTGGCTCGTTGGCATCTTGTCTTTCTTGATATCCATCGGAATAAAAATATCTTGAAGAATCTGGAGTATGTATCTCATCGATCAAAACAATTTTTCCTTCTTTAGTTTTTCCAAATTCATATTTAGTATCCACCAAAATCAATCCTCTTTCGGCAGCGATTTCCGTACCTCTTTGAAAAAGAGCGTACGTATACTTTTCAAGTAAAGCGTAATCTTCTGCAGAAACAATTCCCTTGCTTAGAATATCCTCTTTAGATATATCCTCATCATGATCGCCCATTTCTGCTTTTGTAGCAGGTGTAATTATAGGACTTGGAAATTTATCATTTTCTTTCATACCCTCTGGCATTGCAACGCCACAAAGCATTCTCTTACCCAATTTATATTCCCTTGCTGCATGACCAGATAAATAACCACGTATAACCATTTCTATTTTAAAAGGCAAGCAGGCAATACCAACAGCTACATTAGGATCAGGTGTGGCAGTTAACCAATTAGGAACAATATCTTCGGTAGAAGCCATCATTTGAGTTGCTATCTGATTTAATATTTGTCCTTTATAAGGAATTCCCTTAGGCATAACCACATCAAAAGCAGACAACCTATCTGTTGCTACCATGACCAACATATCGTTCTCTAATGTGTATACAGATCTAACTTTGCCTTTATAGACGTTCTTCTGACCCGGAAAATTAAATTCAGTTTCGTAAATAGTATTCTTTGACATGTAAATTCTTAATTGTGGTGTTCTATAGTTTTATAAGCTTCAATAACTTTTTTCACAAGTTTATGACGAATAACATCCTTATCGTCAAGGTAAATAACCTCTATACCAGGTACATTTTGTAAAATTAACAAAGCTTCCTTTAGACCTGAAATTGTTCTTCTAGGTAAATCTATTTGCCCTGGATCTCCTGTTATTAGAAATCTTGCATTTCTACCCATTCTGGTCAAAAACATTTTCATTTGTGCATGGGTGGTATTCTGTGCCTCGTCTAAAATTACAAAGGCATTATCTAAAGTTCTACCACGCATAAACGCCATTGGGGCAATCTGTATGGTGCCATTTTCAATATAATGCACCAACTTCTCTGCCGGGATCATATCTCTAAGCGCATCATATAAAGGTTGCATATAAGGATCAAGCTTCTCTTTTAAATCCCCTGGTAAAAAACCTAGATTTTCACCAGCTTCAACAGCAGGTCTTGTCAAGATAATTTTCTTTACCTGTTTCTCTTTTAATGCTTTTACGGCAAGTGCCACACCTGTATAGGTTTTACCCGTACCAGCAGGACCTATGGCAAAAACCATATCGTTCTTCTTTGAGGCATCTACCAAACGACGTTGATTGGCAGTCTGTGCTTTTATCAATCTACCACTGACACCATGAACCAATGTTTCGCCACTATTCTTAGATGATTTTAGCTCATCATCTTCAGAAGTTGTCAACACTCTTTCAATGCTGTTTTCATCTAATTTGTTGTATTTGATGAAATGCTGGGTCAACATATCAAAACGTTTCTCAAACTCTTCTAAAAGCTCTTCATCTCCAAAGGCTTTTATCTTGTTGCCACGGGCTACGATCTTCAACTTTGGAAAGTATTTTTTCAATAAATCAATATGCTCATTTTGCTGCCCAAAAAACTCTCTCGGGCTAATTTCGGTAAGTTCTAGAATTATCTCGTTCAAACAGTCGGTTTTATAATGATTTATAGTTAGCGAAGATTAGTTTCTAATCGCTGTTTTTTTGTTTAATTTTGTATATCAAATTTAAGCAAATTTTAAGTTCGCCTAACCAAAAACATATCAACATTGCTGTATGGCAATAATCACCCTTACAACAGATTTCGGATTAAAAGATCACTTTGTAGCTGTATTAAAAGGCTCCATATACACAGAACTACCCGATGCCAAAATTGTTGATATTTCGCATGACATCATGCCTTTCAACATTCAAGAATGTGCATACATTCTTTCTAACTCATATGATAGTTTTCCAAAAGGGACTATACATATTGTTGGGGTAGATTCTGAAGAAACGCCAGATAATAAGCACATTGTTGCCCTTGTAAACGGACATTATTTTATTAGTGCAAATACGGGTGTCATTGGTCTTATCACCTCTGAAATGACTCCTGAAAAAGTATTTGAAATAAATTTACCAGACTCTATTGCAAATTCTTTCCCGGTATTAAATGTCTTCATTCAAGTAGCCTGCCATATAGCTCGGGGCGGTACATTACAGCTGGTAGGCAAGCCATTTACAGAATTGAACGATTTAAGGGAATTTGCACCAAGAATTGTAGAAGACGGTAAAAAGATTATTGGTAGTGTAATCTATATTGATAACTATGGTAATGTCATCACCAATATTCGTAAAAACTTATTCGATGCTTACCGTAAAGACCGTAATTACACACTTATTGCCCGTAATCATAAAATAAAAAAAATTCATAAAGCCTATAATGAATTCATAGACTATAGCCTAGAAAAAAGCCAACGCAAGAGTGCGGGAGACCTGTTGGCCATATTCAATTCTTCTGATTATATAGAATTGGCTATTTACAAAAGTAACCTTACCACCGTAGGTGGCGCTTCTACCCTATTAGGTTTAGATTATAGAGATACTATTATGGTAGATTTTGAATAGCAAATGGAAATTCAATTTTGCGAATATTTAAGCGTATTTTTAAAATACATGAATACATCAAAAGTTAATAACTAATGCCTAAAATTAAATATTAAGAACTTAATGTAGTAATACCTAGTAATATACACTACCTTAATCAATAACAAACTGTTAATAAGTTTGTTTCCTTAAAAAGGGCAATTAAAATATCTTTGTTGGTAACGAAAACTGCCAACAATAAGGAGTTTAAACCTATTTTTCTTGATGAATTCAAGGAAGATATCAATAAAAATGAAAGAATGAAATTTATAGTTTCAAGTACCTATTTGCTAAAACAACTTCAAATACTAGGAGGTGTAATCAACAACAGTAACACATTACCAATTTTGGATAATTTCCTGTTCGATTTGCAGAAGGACAAACTAACTGTCTCAGCTTCTGATTTGGAAACCACAATGAGTTCGGTTATAAAAGTAGATTCTGACAACGAAGGTACTATTGCTGTACCGGCAAGATTACTTCTAGAAACTTTAAAAACATTCCCTGAACAACCACTTACTTTTGTTGTTGAGGATAATAATACGGTAGAAATTAGTTCTAACCACGGTAAATATGCCCTTGCTTATGCTGATGGCGCAGAATTTCCTAAAGCGGTTGAATTAACCAGTCCAAGTTCTACAACATTGCTTGGTGATATTTTGGCAACAGCTATCAACAAAACAATTTTTGCTGCAGGTAATGATGATTTAAGACCTGTAATGAGCGGTGTATTTTTTCAGTTTTCTCCAGAGAACTTAACATTTGTTGCTACAGATGCACATAAATTGGTAAAATACCAACGTACCGATGTAAGAGCCTCTCAAGTGGCAGAATTCATTATGCCTAAAAAACCATTGACTTTATTAAAAGGAATATTGGCAGGCAGTGAGTCTGATGTGCTTATTGAATACAATGAAAGTAACGCAAAATTCAGTTTTGATGAAACTGAATTGATATGTAGATTAATTGATGGTAAATACCCTAATTACGAAGCGGTAATACCAAAAGAGAATCCAAATAAACTTACTATAGCTAGAAATCAATTCTTGAGTTCTGTAAAAAGGGTTTCTATTTTCTCTAACAAGACTACACACCAAATACGTTTAAAAATAGCTGGTGCAGAATTGAATATTTCTGCTGAAGATTTAGATTACTCTAATAAAGCAGAAGAAAGATTAACTTGTTCTTACCAAGGTGATGATATGCAAATTGGTTTCAACTCTAGGTTCTTGACCGAAATGTTGAACAATTTAGGATCTAATGAGGTTTCACTTGAAATGAGTTTACCTAACCGAGCAGGTATTCTAACACCAACAGATGATTTAGATGAAGGTGAATTTGTAACTATGTTGGTAATGCCAGTAATGCTTAACAGCTAGTTTAAAATTACAGTATAATAAAAAAGAGTCCGTTTAAAATTAGTTAAACGGACTCTTTTTTTTGGTGCTTGCAGCACTCTTTTTTTATAAAAAATCCTCTGAAGATAATTCCGTTATTAACTTCTCCATCATTTCCACACCTTTTTCTAATTGCTCTATGGCTATAAACTCATCTGCCCTATGTGCTTGTTCAATAGAACCAGGACCGCAGATAGCTGCATGAAAACCTTCATTAGCAAATTGACCAGCTTCTGCCGCATAGGAAACGGTATCTAACTTTGAATTACCCGATATTTTTTTAATCAAACCTACAATATCATCATCAGCCTTAGTGTCTAAATGAGGTACCGATGGGTGATGTTCAACATTTTTTATCTCAAAACCTGGAAATATTTTTCGATTCTTCTCTTCTCGTTCTCTACAAAAAGCTTCAAACTCAGCTACAATACTGCTTATATCATCTTTCGGGATAGTACGCAAATCCCAATAAAAGCTTGCTTTGTCCGCGATAATATTAGGTGCAATACCTCCTTTAACCAAACCAATATGTATACTAGAGTGTGGCGGATGAAAGCGATTATCCAATTGTTTGTCTGCTATTAGCTGGTCCATTTTCTGTTCCAACCAAAGAATCAAATGCATAGCTTCGTGAATGGCACTAATTTCTTGTTTAATACGACTACTATGACCTGCTGAACCATTTACATAAGTTTCTAAAATATAAATACCTTTTTGACCAACAATAGGTTCCATTAATGATGGCTCTCCTATAATAGCATATTTTGGAGTCTCCGTATAGTATGTATTAATTTCACGTGCCAATTCTGGCGCAGCTAAACACCCTATTTCTTCATCGTAAGAAAATGCAAAGTAAATTGGCTTCTTTAAATGAGCTTCTATCATTTGTGGTAAAGCAGCCAAACAACAGGCCAAGAAACCTTTCATATCGCAAGAACCTCTACCATATAATTTACCATCTCCCTTATCCGTAAGTACAAAAGGGTCAGTTGTCCACTCTTGACCTTCTACAGGAACAACATCTGTGTGACCTGATAATATGACACCGCCATCAACAGCAGGACCAATTCTACAATGTAAAGATGCCTTAGTACCTTCTTCATTAGGAACTAATTTTGTTTCAACACCATGAGATTCAACATAATCTTTGATCCAATGAATAATACTTAAATTACTTTCACCTCCTAACACAGGAAATGCTACTAGTTTTTCTAGAATACTCTCAACAGTCATATTTAATTATAGTTTGTTGCTACTGCAATGATCAATGCTAAGAAAGAAATTAGCAGTAGACTTATTAATACTGGAAATATAAAACGAATCCATCTATCGATAGGAACACGGCACATACTAAGCATGGCTATTAAGCCACCTAAAGTTGGGTTAACAAGATTTGACAACCCATCGCCTATTTGAAAAGCCAAAATAGTTATTTGCCTTGACAACCCTAAAGATTCCCCTAACGGAAGCATTACTGGCAAAGTAGCTAAAGCTTGACCACTTCCTGAAGGAATAAAAAAGTTGATAATAGATTGAGAAATGGACATACCAATTGCACTAACATATAATGGCAAGCCTTCTAAAACGAGTGATAGTTGATAAGAAATGGTATCGCCTATATTACCCATTTCCATCAGCACTTTTATAGAAGTAGCAAAACCAACCATAAAAGCACCTGGTGCAGCCAAACTTACAGATTTTAGCACTGTTTCACTTAAGGTAGTAGCGCTCATTCTAGACACGATACCACAAAACAATGCAATGATTAAAAATACTGCCGACAATTCATTAATGAACCAGTTCAAATTAAAAACGCCGTATAGAATAAACACCAAACCTATTATAAAGACAGAAATAACCATCTTATTATTCGTTGTCAAAGAATAATCTTTAATAGGCTTTGACAGTGTTAACTCTGACACATTTAACCCTTTTCCAAGGCTTTTACCAGGGTCAGCTAAAATCTTTTTAAGATACCTTACATTATAGTAGGCCATAATACCTAATGCCGTAAAACATAATATACTTCGAAGAATAGCACCAGAAAACATAGGTAATTCTGATATTTTGTGCCCTGTACCAACGGTGTATGGATTAATTGGAGAAAGTCCAAAACCAATAGTCATTGCCCCTACGGATATACCTGCTGCTAAAATTAAATCTCCACCAAGTGCAAGACTTAGTACAGCAGCTATTGGTACCATAGCTATATTATTTTCATAACCAACTGTAACACCAAGAATACCATATATAAAAGTCATAATAATAACAATAAGATACTTATTTTTTAACCCCAAAGTTTTAACAAGAGTACCCACAGCATTCTCCACTGCTTTGGACTTTTCCATAACCCCAAACATGATTCCCCCGGCCAAAACGATGAAAATAATTTCTACAGCCGCTTTAAAACCTAAAGGCATAGCTCTGAACATATCTAAAAATCCGACCGGAGTAGAAGGTATAATTTTATAGGAATTAGGTACTACCGCATTTCTACCATCTTCCATAACCCGATCATAAGCGCCAGCTGGTAGCACATAAGTTAATACTGTCACCAAAACAATTATACTGAATAGCATAGTGATGGCATGGGGAATTTTTTTAAAAAAAGATAGAATTTTAGAACTAGAATCAGCCATGAATTTTCAAGAGGTCAATATTATTCAATTAGGTAAATCATAAGGAATATTGCCTTTAAAACTTGTAGGTAACACCCTATCCAAATATAAATATATATGCCCGAACACAATTTTCTATTTCCGTAAAACTTTACACTCTTTTTTATGAATAACATAATACAGAGATTTAAATAGAACCTAAAAAAAAGGCTGCCCATTTGGGCAGCCCTTTTTAATAATATATGTAGATAATTAAATAAATCTAATTGTTCCAAAATAACTAGGAGATTCTCCGTTACTCGCCTTTATTACATTTACAGCTGGCATTACTAATGATAATATTCCAGCGAAAATTAATAATAGAATTCCGAGTCCAAATAACAAAATTCCAGGAATTCCAATGATCAAATACAAAATTAAGGTTAATTGAAAATTGATAACAGATTTACCATGCTCATTCATACCTATTACAGAATCTTTGCTTGTTAACCAAATTACCAACGGCACAAGAAGTCCTCCAAAACCTGTTACAAAATCTAAATATTGAGATAAATGTGTAATGACCAAGAGATTTCGGTCTTCACGAACTGCTACTGTGTTTTTATTTACTAGTTCCATTTTTGATTGATTTAATGATGAATACTATAAATAAGACGCACAAACACAGTAAATGTTACATAAAATGAAAATTATAGCTTTTTGTTAAGCTTCTTAATATTTTCTTTATCCTTCATTATCTTCATTTGACTTTTAGCAATCTTATCTTCTTTTTTCTGGATATCTACTGGAGAAAGCGTTCCTTTAACCTTTCCTTTTTCTAACTGACCTCTTAATTTTTCTATTTGCTTCTCTTCACTAGAAATAGACTTCTCTTTTGAATTGATTTGCTTTTTTAACTTCTCTTCTTTCTTTTTAGCAGCGTCTTTTTTCTTTTGCTCAGCAGCTTCTTTTTTTGCTTTTTTAGCATCAGCTTTAGCTTTCTCAACATCTTTCTTTACTTGCTCCATTTCCTTTTCATGTTCTACGGAAACTTCCTTAGAAATTTCTGAGTCATTATCCTGAGCTACAGCTATAGAGCTAACTAACATAAGCCCCAACAATACAAATACTTTTTTCATTTTTTTAAATACATTTTATAGTACGCGAAATTAATACATAATTATATATTGAAAACAAAATGTCATTAAATTAAGAAAACTACAACAGTTATAATTGATTATTTTTGCACGATGATTCAAACAGATACTATTATAGCATTAGCGACCCCGGCAGGTGCAGGAGCTATTGCCGTTATAAGGCTTTCAGGTAATGATGCAATTACTATTGCTTCTAAACAATTTGAATCAGTTTCAGGTAAGATTCTTGAAAATCAAAAAAGCCATACCATACACTTAGGATATATTAAGGATGGTGAAAATGTTCTAGATCAAGCACTTGTTTCCATTTTTAAAAACCCACATTCTTATACAGGAGAAAACGTCATAGAAATTTCATGCCATGGTTCTCCATACATACAACAACAGATAATTCAATTATTCTTAAGAAATGGCTGTAGAACTGCGGATGCAGGTGAATTTACCCTAAGAGCCTTCTTAAATGGTAAAATGGATTTAAGTCAGGCAGAAGCAGTTGCCGATTTAATTTCTAGTGATAATGCCGCAAGTCACCAAATTGCAGTTCAGCAAATGCGTGGAGGTTTCAGTAATGAGATAAAGCAGTTGCGAACAGAACTTTTGAACTTTGCCTCACTAATAGAACTAGAATTAGATTTTTCTGAAGAAGATGTAGAGTTTGCTGACCGTACGCAATTTAAAGAACTACTTACCCGTATTCAAAAAGTTCTACAAGGTTTAATCGACTC